>JBGPVO010000020.1:0-11132 GCA_041491705.1 Verrucomicrobiia bacterium | reverse complement strand
AGGGGATGGTCGATACGCCAGGCAATGAGTATCTTAGCGCGCTTACGGAATACGGTGTCATCGGCTGCGCCCTCGCGCTCTGGGTGCTCGTGGCATTCGTGATTGGCGCAGCCCAAATTCTGTCGGTCCGGGCGTCGCGCTATTCGGCTTCGACACCGTCGAACCGATACGCCTTCGCCGCCGGTGGATTGGCGGCGGCTGCGGCCGTCACCATCGGGGTAATCTTCGATTCGAGCCTGCATGTGCCGGCCATCTTGTTTACCCTGGTCGTCATCATGGCGAGTGTGCTCACGTGCGGCGTTCACCCCAGCGGTAAGGTGGAGGAGGATGAGGAGTTGCCCGGCCGGTATGTGCCGCTCGCGGTCAAGGGGCTCAACAAACTCGCGCTGGCTGTGTCGTTGGGGTTTGTCGTGCTGCTGCTGGCGTCGCGATTGCGCGAGACGTACCCGTCGGATATGTGCTTGCGGCTGGCCCAACACTCCGGGGGCCGATTCGACTGGGCGACTGCCGGGGAACACTACCGGCAGGCGTGGAATTTTGACCGCCGCAACTTCGAAGTCACCTGCGCCATCGGCGACTGCCTCAGCGCGCGCGCCACCTGGAACCTCGCGCAACGCGACAAGCTCCTGAACGAAGCGCTCACCTGGTACGACCGCGCCTTCACCCACAATCCATACGCCATGGACGTCCAGATCAGAATGGGACGCGTGTACGACGCGCTTGGCAAACGCGAACTCGCCGCCGACCGCTACCGCCGCGCCGTTCAAGCCGACCCCGAGAACGCCTCCTACCGCACCCAGCTCGCGCTGCACCATCAGCGTTGGGGCGAGACCGATGAGGCCGTCGCCAACTTCGCCCGTGCCTATGAACTGGGCGATGACGACCCGCTACCCGAGATCGAGCTGCGGCGGCTCGGCAAGCTGGGTTCATGAGTCTGCCGGCCAACACGTTGCGCCGACTGGCCGAAATCGTCGGCCCCGCCAACCTCCAGCAGTCACCCGAAGAGCGGCTCGCCTACAGCTTCGACGCAACGGCGATGCTCGCGCATCAACCCGAAGCCATCGTCTTCGTCGAGTCGGCACAACAGATCTCCGATGTCCTGAAGCTCGCCAACACGGACGGTTTCAAAGTCGTCCCGCGCGGCAGCGGCACGAATCTCAGCGGCGGCACGGTTCCCACCGACAACTGCGTCGTGCTCGTCACCGTGAAGATGGACAGGATTCTGGAGATCGACCCGCGTAACCTCACCGCGCTCGTTCAGCCGGGCGTGTTGACCGCGCGCATCGACGAAGCCGCCGCTGCGCACGGGTTGTTTTATCCCCCGGATCCAGGGTCGATGAAGGTTTCCACCATTGGCGGTAACGTCGCGGAAAACTCCGGCGGATTGCGCGGGCTGAAATACGGCGTCACCCGCGATTACGTGCTCGGCTTGGAGGTCGTGCTGCCGACCGGCGAACTGCTGCGCTGCGGCACGAAATGCGTCAAGGATGTCGCTGGTTACTCCATCAAGGACCTGTTTATCGGCAGCGAAGGCACGCTCGGTGTCGTCACGCAGGTGTTGCTGAAACTTCTTCCGCGCCCCGTTGCCCGCAAAACCATACTCGCCACGTTTGCTAGCATGACCGACGCCGCGGAGACTGTCAGCGCGATCATCGCCGCGAAAATCATTCCGTGCACGCTCGAGTTTCTCGACCGCGTGACGATTCGCTGCGTGGAAGACTACGCGAAAATCGGCTTGCCGCTCGACGTCGAGGCCATCCTATTGATGGAAACTGATGGCCACCCCGCCGTGGTCGAGGAAGAGTCCGCGCGGATGATTGAACTCGCCCACGCCCACCGCGCACGGGATGTGCGCACCGCCCGTGACGCTGCCGAAGCTGACAGCCTCACCTCCGCGCGCCGCGCCGCCTTCAGTGCGCTCGCGCGCGTTTCGCCCACGACGATTTTGGAGGACGCCACAGTCCCGCGTAGTGAGTTGGCAACGATGATTACGTTCATTCAGCAAACGGCCCGGAAATACAAATTGAAAATTGGCACGTTTGGACACTTCGGTGACGGCAATTTGCATCCGACGTTCCTGTGCGATGAACGCAACAAGGAGGAAATCGAGCGCGTCCACGCCGCCTTCCGCGAGATCTTCGAGAAAGCCATCGCTCTCGGCGGCACCATCACCGGCGAACACGGCGTTGGTCTGGCCAAGAAGGAATTTCTGGAAAGTTTCGCGGGCAAGACCAGCCTTGACGTGATGCGCGCCCTCAAACGCACCCTCGACCCGAACAATGTCCTTAACCCCGGCAAGATCTTTGACTGAATCGAATCTGCTGAGGCAACTCGACTACTCGATCCTGCAGCAGTGCATCCATTGCGGGATGTGTCTGCCGACGTGTCCGACGTACGACGCGACCAAGCATGAGACCAGCAGCCCGCGCGGGCGTATCGCGTTGATGCGCGCGGTCGCCGACGGCAGATTGGCGCCGAACTCTCCGCAGTTTGCCGACGAGATGTATTTCTGCCTCGGTTGTCTTGCCTGTGAAACGGCTTGTCCTGCAGGGGTTAACTACGCCGAGATGATCGAGTACGCCCGCGCCGAAGTGGAGTCCAGCGGCGCGAAAGCCGGCACGAAACGAAACTTCATTCGCGCATTTGCCCTTCGCTGGCTCTTTGCCAAACCCGGCAGGCTGCGCTTTGTTGCCAGGCTTCTCCGCTTGGATCAGGTGGTTGGGCTCTCGAAAGCAGTCTCGACACTGCTCCCGAGACATTTGCGCGAACTGCAAGCCCTACAGCCAAAGATCTGTGAGAAGTTCTCATTCGACTTGATACGGGAAGTCGAAACGCCCCCAAATGTGTTCGGCGACGGTCTCCAGACCGCGCCGTCAATCGCGACCGTCAGGTCTCCTGAGGTTGTGCGGGGTCAGGAGACCCTCGCACATCAGAGACGAGACGCTCCACGCTACCACGTTGGGCTGCTGACAGGTTGCGTGCAGGATGTCGCGTATGCGAACGTGAACCGCGACACGGTGGACGTGCTGCTGGCGAACGGTTGCGAAGCCTTCACTCCGCGCACACAGGTCTGTTGCGGGTCGTTGATGGGACATAATGGCGAACTGCAGCTCGCCCGCAGGCTCGCCCTCCAAAACCTTGACGCCTTCCCGCTGGAACACCTCGACGCGATCGTCGTCAACAGCGCCGGCTGCGGCTCGTTCATGAAACGGTATGGCGATCTCTTGCCTGACGAATCCCGCGCCAGGCTTTGGGGCGAGAAAGTGTACGACATCCACGAATGGCTGGTGAAGATCGGTCTGATTCTTCCACGCTGTGACGCTCCACGCTCCACGGTTCGCGTGACCTACCACGAGGCGTGTCATCTCGTGCACGGCCAGAAGATTTCACAACAACCCCGCGAATTGCTTCGCGCGATTCCCGGCGTGGAACTCGTCGAGTTGCCTGAAGCGACGTGGTGCTGCGGGTCGGCGGGAATCTACAACATCACACAGCCGGAAATGAGCATGGCGTTGCTCGAACGCAAAATGAAATGCATCGCCGCCACGGGCGCGCAGGTGGTGGCAACGGGAAACCCCGGCTGCATCGGGCAGATTCGTTACGGCGCGAAGAGATTTGGCATGAGCATCGAGGTCGTGCATCCCGTCACATTGCTGGCAAGAGCGTATCGCGATGAGTTGTAGGCCGCGTGTTCCCACGCGGCGGATGGCGGAGGGGGAGGGATTCGAACCCTCGATGGACCGTAGGCCCATACTGGTTTTCGAGACCAGCCCGATCAACCGCTCTGGCACCCCTCCGAAAACCGTCGTCAGCGTAACTCAGTGCCGGTGTTGGCGCAAGCCGTCACTGAGCAGATTGAAGGCCAGCACAGTCCAGGTAATGGCCATGCCGGGCGCGATGCACAGCCAGGGCGCGATGCGGAAGGTGCCCTGTTCCTCGCGCAGCATCATGCCCCACTCGGGCACATCGGGCTGGCCTGACAACCCCAGAAACGCAAGGCCCGCAGCCTCCAGCACCGCGCTCCCAAGAGTCAACGTCGTCAGCACAAGAATCAGTCCCGCGCAGTTCGGCAGAATCTCCGTCGCTGCGATGCGCCATCGGCCCGCGCCCGTGGCTCGCGCCGCCAGCACGTATTCCTTGGCGCTTTCTGACACGAATGCCGCGCGGACCTGTCGCACGACCGTTGGCAGACTCGCCATGCCGACAGCAATCGCCACACTTGTCGGTGATGGAGAGAGAATTGTCAGTGCGACCAGACCCAACAGAATCGACGGAAACGCCAACAGGAAATCCGTCGCGTGGCTGACAACCGCATCAAACCAGCCTCGAAACGTACCCGCTGTCGCTCCGAGTATGGATCCCATCAGGACCGCGATTGCTGTCGCCCCGAGCGCAATGCCCAGCGTCGCTCGCGCCCCGTACAGCATTCGCGTCAGCACGTCACGACCAACCCCGTCGACGCCAACCCAGTGCGTCCATGACGGCGGCGTCAGCGCGAGGTCGCGATAGAGTTGCTCCGTCGGCCCGTGCTTCGAGATCGCGCTCGCGAGTGTTGCCGCCAGAACCACAACCACGACCATCAACGAGCCAGTCCAAAACAGTGGATTCCTGCGTTTCATCGTCGTAGTTTCGGATCAAGTACGTAATGCAGAGTGTCCACCGCGAAATTCGCGGCCATCACCATGGCCACCAAAATCAGTAGCGCGCCTTGAATCGCCGGATAATCGCGCGCCAGCACGGCGGTCGCGATGTAACGCCCGATGCCCGGCCACGCGAATACGGTCTCTGTTAGCACCGCGCCACCAAGTAGATACGCAAGTTCGACGCCGACCATCGTCACGATCGGTATGAGCGCCGCGCGCAGTGCGTGGCGGTAGAGGACAACCCGCTCGGTCGCTCCTTTGGCCTGGGCCGTACGAATAAAGTCCTTGCCGAGCGTCTCCAGCACCGCGGTGCGCGTAAGACGCGCGACGAAGCCTGCGGGAATCGTCGCCAGCACAAACGCCGGCAATACGAGATGATCGAGGCCACCGCGCTCGCCCGCAGGGAGCCAACGGAGTTGCAACGAGAACAACAGCATTGCCAGCAGCCCCAGCCAAAACACCGGTACACTGAGTCCGATCAGACTCACTGTTGTCCCCACCGCGTCCCTCCACGTTCCCGCGTTCCGCGCACAGAAGACGCCAAGCCACACGCCCGCCACGGTGGCGAGCAACAGCGCGACAGTGGAAAGTTCAAGGGTGGCGGGCCATGTCCGCTCCAAATCTTCCTTCACATCACGGCCCGTGACGACCGACTCGCCAAAACTTCCACGGCTAATCACGTTCTTGAGCCAGAGCCAGTACTGCAGCGGGAGGGGGCGATCCAAGCCGAGCCGCGCATGTATCGCCGCGATTCGCTCGGGCGTCGGATTTTTCAACAGCAACCGTGCCGGATCGCCCGGCACCGCGCGCACCAGCAGGAAGACCGCAACGCTGGCCACGAACAGCGCGAGCGCAAGCGACCCGGTCCGCCGCAGCAGGAACGCACGCATGGCATGGAGTGTAGCGACGAGGTATTGTAGGCGCGAAACATTTTCGCAGCTACAACGCCATGGCGAACGGTTGACTAGGCACGGCTCGGTGTTGTACGCTCACTCACCCGTTTGTACTGGAGGAAGAGGATACCATGAGCATCCAGACGCGATTTACGCTGGGCCAGGCTGACATCCCAACGCAGTGGTACAATATCGTCGCCGATTTTCCCGAGCCGTTGCCGCCACCGCTGCATCCGGGCACGAAACAACCGGTTTCGCTGCAGGACATGACGGCGATTTTCCCCGAGAACCTCGTCGCACAGGAGATGACGAGCGAACGATGGGTCGATATCCCCGAGCCGGTGCGCGAGATTTACGCGATGTGGCGACCGACGCCACTACTGCGCGCCGTGCGGTTGGAGAAGGCGCTGCAGACGCCTGCGCACATCTATTTCAAGTACGAAGGCGACAACCCCGCGGGCAGTCACAAGCCGAACACGGCGGTGCCGCAGGCATACTACAACAAGATCGCCGGCACGAAACGACTCGCTACGGAAACCGGCGCGGGACAGTGGGGTTCGTCGCTGGCGATGGCGTGCAAGTTATTCGGGCTGGAATGCCGCGTGTACATGGTCAAGGTCAGCTACCACCAAAAGCCGTATCGTCGGTTGTTGATGCACACGTGGGGTGCGACCGTTCACGGCAGTCCGAGTGGTTACACTGAGTACGGCAAGAAACTGCTCAAGGAAGACCCCGAATGCCCTGGCAGCCTCGGCATCGCGATCAGCGAGGCGATCGAGGACACGGTCAAGCACCCCGGTACGAAGTATTCGCTCGGCAGCGTGCTCAACCACGTGTGCATGCACCAGACCGTCATCGGCCAGGAAGCCATCAAGCAAATGGCCAACGCCGGCGAGGAACCGGACGTGGTGATCGGTTGCGTCGGCGGCGGCAGTAACTTCTCCGGGATCGCGTTCCCATTCGTGCGCGGCAAGATCGTCGACAAAAAGAAGACGCGCATCGTCGCGGTCGAACCATCCGTGTGTGCTTCGCTCACCAAGGGGGAACTCCGCTACGACTTCGGCGACACGGCGATGACCACGCCGCTGTTGTGGATGTACACGCTCGGCCACGATTTCATTCCGCCGCAGATTCATGCCGGCGGACTGCGGTATCACGGCATGGCGCCGACCGTCAGCCACCTGCGCAAGCTCGGCCTGATCGACGCCGTCGCCTGCGAGCAAACGAAGGTGTTCGAGGCCGCCGTGCTGTTTGCCCAGAACGAAGGCATCGTACCCGCACCCGAGTCAGCGCACGCCATTCGCGCGGCGATTGACGAGGCAATCCAGGCGCGCGACGAAGGCAGGAAACGCGTGATTCTGTTCAACCTCTCCGGCCACGGCTTGCTCGACCTCGCGTCGTACGAAGCCTACTTCTCCGGCAAACTGCACGACGGTTGACCCAACATGATTGCGGTATGCTAATCGTTCACGTCCACGTCCATGTGAAACCGGATTACGTCGAGGCATTCAAACAGGCCTGCGTCGAAAACGCCCGCGAGAGCGTGAAGGAACCCGGCATCGCCCGGTTCGATGTCGTCCAACAGGCTGATGATCCGATGCGCTTCGTGTTGGTCGAGGTGTATCGCACCGCCGACGCGCCCGCCAGACACAAGGAGACAGCGCATTACGCGAAGTGGCGCGACACCGTCGCCTCAATGATGGCCGAGCCACGCACCAGCGTGAAATACGGCGAAGTGTTTTGGACGGGGTAACGATGAAGTAAAGCCGGTTTCCGCCGCGAAGGCTGCGTTCGCCCGAGTGATCTTGTTAGCCGCTCTTCTTCAGGTACTTCATAAACTCATCGAACACCTTTGGCAAATCCTTTAGCGGTTTCTGCTGCAAAGGAGTCGTCTCGTCGAGGGACTTCACCTCGATAAAACCTACCTTTGTCTCAACATCGTACTCGCCAAGCGCCTGATCGAGCATGAGAAGGGCGATGCCCTTGTATACTTTCTGATGTTGCGACTCGTAGCCGCGAACATGGATGGTGATCCCGGCCTTGCCGCCATCTGGCTGGAGCGTGAAGAATACATCATCGACTTTCACCTTTACCCCGCCGTATTCCACGCCCATAGGCGGACGACGCGGCCGAAACTTGATAAAAATCCAGCGCTTCAGCTTCGGCGCGGAAGCATACAAAGACTCCACAGCCGGAAAGGCCGCCTTGATGCCGTCCGCACTGATGACGAACTCTCGCCTACCGTCCTCGACAGGTCCGAATTCGAAGGCCAGGTCAGGATGAACCTTGTGCATCTCGGCAGCGAGCACGTCGAACACGCGCTCCTGATCCTTCTCAAAATAAAACAGTGTCTCCTCGTGTTCCTGAAACCATTTCCAGAATCGCATGTCGAGCGTTTCGGCCGCCTCTGCCGAGAACAATGAAAAGATCATAAACAGGATGCTGAGTCCTTGGTGTTTCATCGGACGGTGGCTAACGGCATTAATAGCACGAACTCACTTCGTCATATCGCCGCCATTACTGGCGAAGGACAAAGTCGAAATTCGTTCGACGAAAGCATCGTATCCCCCGGCAGCGGCGGGTGTCAATTCTGGAGAAGCAGTCAACGCGGATGGTTCACCGGTGGCTGCACAGAAAGAGCGCATCTGGCATAATGAGCTGCGTGAAACGCGTGGTGCAAAAGATTTCGTTGCACGATCCGCATGGGGCCGCACGTGATTTGGCTTTTTGGCTGAGCCGTCCGCCAGCGGAACGGATTGAGGCGGTGGAGATGCTGCGCGTTCGTGTTTACGGAGAATTGCCAAGGCTTAAGAAAATTATCCGCGTTGTTAGACGCCAACGGCGTTGAGTGACTGCTCTCCGAGACGGAGACAACGGCGACCAAGATGGTCGCCCCACAAATTCGGCGGTCATAGACCGCTGCTTGACGGGACGATTCATTGCGCTGGACAAACGAGCAGGCTGCGCATTTTACTTGCGGCGTGAACTTTGAATTCGCCACGGCCACGCGGATTGTGTTCGGGGCGGGGAGACTGAGGGAGATTGGCGGGATTGCGCCGACGATGGGGCGACGCGCGTTGGTGGTCATTGGCAAGTCCGCGGGCGCCGTGCAACGGGCTGAGCCGCTGTTGAGCGCGCTGACCAGAGCGGGTGTGGAGTATGCGACGTTTTCCGTGTCCGGCGAGCCGACCATCGATGTCGTGCGAACGGGAACGCAACGAGCACGTGACGAGCACTGCGATTTCGTCATCAGTTTCGGTGGCGGCAGCGCAATCGATACCGGCAAGGCCGTCGCGGCGCTGATGACGAACGAAGGCGATCCGCTTGACTACATCGAGGTGATTGGCAAGGGCCAGCCGTTTACGAAGCCATCGGTGCCATACATAGCGATTCCGACCACGGCGGGGACGGGTTCGGAAGTCACGCGCAACGCGGTGCTGGGCTTGTCGGAGCATCGGGTGAAGGTCAGTATGCGAAGTCCGTTGATGCTGCCGCGGGTAGCGCTGATTGATCCCGAACTCACCTACGATTTGCCGCCGCACATCACCGCAACCACGGGACTGGACGCGTTGACGCAGTTGATCGAACCGTTTGTTTCAGTGAAGGCGAATCCGATGACGGACGCGATTTGTCGTGAGGGAATGCAGCGGGTGGGGCGGTCGCTGCGACGCGCGTATGAGCATCCTGATGACACCAGCGCGCGCGAGGACATGTGCGTGGCGGCGATGTTGAGCGGGATGGCGCTGGCCAACGCGGCGCTGGGCGCGGTGCACGGATTATCGGGGCCGCTGGGCGGGATGTTCGATGCGCCGCACGGTGCGCTGTGCGCGGCGGTGCTGCCGCACGTGATGGAAGTCAACCGGGGAATGATTCGCGGACCTGCAGGCCGCGGTGCCGTGTCCGCTCCGACGGCAATTGTCGGACGCTTTGACGAAGTGCGCCAGATTGTCGGCGATCTCGGTGAGCTGGTCCAGGCGCTGGGGATTCCGCCGTTACGGCAGTATGGCGTGAAGCGCGGGGATTTCCCGTCGATCATCGAGAAGGCGAAAGCGTCGAACAGCATGAAGGGCAATCCCGTGGTGTTGCGCGACGAAGAATTGCGCGAGGTTCTCGACCGCGCGCTGTGAGTTACATGGATTGCCAGCCACGGCGGATCATGCTGACGGCGATGGCGGCCAACAGCAGGGCGATGATCTTGGAAATGGCCCGCAGCCCGGTTTGGCCGACGAGTCTCGCCAATCCCTCCGCAAAGTAGAAGGCCAGCGCCACCACAAACAGGTTCAGGAGCAGCGCCGCCAGCGCGTAGCCAGCGCCCACCGAGTCCATCAGGATCAGCAATGTGGTGAGCGTCGCAGGGCCTGCGATGAGTGGCAGACCGAGCGGGACGATGCCGAAATCATCGGGCAGAACCTGTGGTCGTCCGTCCGTGCGTACGAGGTCGCGTGAGGCGAGAATGAAAAGAATCAGGCCGCCCGCGATCTTGAAATCCCCCACCGTGATGCCGAGCACGCGAAAGGTGAGTTTCCCGAGAAACATAAACCCGACGAGCACAACGGCTGCGGTCACAAGAGCCTGATGGGAGATGCGTCGCCGTCGCCCGGGGTCGATACCTTCGGTCATGCCAAGGAACAGGGGAATGAGCCCGACGGGGTCGATGGCGACGAAGAGGGGAATCCACGCGAAAAGTAGAAGTGTGAGCCATTGCATGAGCAGATCCCAATCGTGGCTAAGTGCTTACCAGAAGCGGCTCGCCAAGGCAACCTTCGAGGTGATGGGGTCGCGCGCAATTCTGCGCTTGAGCAGGAGCGGTTCCGTGTCGTCTAATCCGCCAATGGCATCCACGCCGGAAAAGCCGATAGTGACAGGCGACCACCGAGTGCCGCGTACACACCCGGCGAATGCGCTGCTGGTGCTGGCCGTCAGTGCATTGATTGCGTTGCTGTACGTGCCGCTGTTGCATTGGCTGGGCTCGATGACACTGCACACGCAGCAATTGGTCAACGGCGCGTTCCTGGTGCTGTTTGCGCTTACGATTTGCGTGCGCGACGCGATGGACAAACTGCGGTTGGCCCCGCAGATCAGCAATCAGGGGATTGGCTTGATCGCGCTGGCGTTGCTGTGCCTTTGGGTCGCTGGACGGTGGCGGGTCTGGTTGCTGCCGCTTGTGCTCTTGTCGGCATGCCTTGCGTTCGCGGGCATCATCTCGTTTCTGTTGGGCAAGGGTGGGGTGCGACAGTTCCTGCCGGCGGTGAGCGCATTCTTTGTCTTCGGGGTACTCGTGGGCCTGGTGCCGACGCTGGATTGGCCGTTGCGGGCGATGGCCGCGCGCTACGCGGGCGGGTTGCTGGCGACGCTCGGAGTGCCCGTAAAGATCGTGCTGGCAGAGGGCCAACCGGCCCAACTACTTCTGTCGGTGAAAGACCGGGTGTTCGTGGTGGCGACCGAGTGCAACGGGTTTGGGCTGCTCACGTCGTCGCTGATCGTGGCCACGACATTGGCGTTTCAATACCGATTGCACTGGCAGGAAAAACTGTCGCTGTGGGCGCTCTCGATCCCCATCGCCATCGTCGGCAACTTCTTGCGGATCGTCAGCATT
>JBGPVO010000019.1:0-11213 GCA_041491705.1 Verrucomicrobiia bacterium | reverse complement strand
GGAGTCGTGTTGCCCAGCTCAGTGTAAAAGCATGGAACTGACCGACCAGATTCGCACGTATCGCGAGACCGTCAGGCATCTTTGGAATGCGTATTGGACACGTCAAGAACCTGACTGGGATTCTGTTGATACATTTGCTAAAGTCGCGGGTCTTATCCTCCGTGACACGATCTCTCCGCTCTTGGAACCGGAGCTTCCTATCATTCCTCTTCATGGCGAAGGTCCTCCGCTAACGCGATATCGCTTGTTCACAAACCACAACGGCAAGTTGCCCCTTCTGGTCAGTCGAGATGTTCCAAATCATGGGTATTGGGATCATTCTGTGTCATGGATCCCGGCCGAATCACATTACACTATTCATCCTATTTGTTTTTTTGATTTCGACCAACTCGGATGTCGGGATATCAGATATTATCGAGCCAGAATCATTGATTCGCCTACGCATCCAGAGATTAACGGCAGGGATGCTTTGGTTGAGTGTGATTACGTCCACGTTGAAGCAGAAAATGAAAACGGCTAGCCACGCGCTTTAGGATAACGCTCCGTTGCTTCGCTCAACCCGAACGTCACAGTGATTGCAGGATCTCAGACGGGGCTTTTTCAATCCGGTCAACGCGCAGCTTTTGCGGGGTACTTTCGCCGGCGGCTTCGATGGTGTCGCCGACCTTCTTGTTGAGCAGGGTCTGGGCGAGGGCGGCGGGGTAACTGATGATGCCGCGGGCAGGGTCACTGTCCCAGGCGCCAAGGATGTGATAGGTGTGGGACTGGTTCGTGCCGAGGTCGGTGACGGTGACGCTGGTGCCGATGCTGACAACATCGGTCTTGGTGTCGGCGAAGTTGGTCGCCTGGGCGCGCGAAAGCAGGATTTCGAGTTCGGCGCGGCGGCGCATGAGAAGTTTCTGCATGTCCTTGGCGGCCTTGAACTCGAAGTTCTCACGGAGGTCGCCGTAACTGCGGGCCAGTCCGATCTCCTTGCTGTTTTGGGGAATCTTTTTCTGGACGATGTCCTCGAGTTCCGCCTTGCGTTTGTTATAGCTGGCCCACGAGACGATCAGCGATTGCTCCTTCACCGTCTTGGAGACGAGGAACTCCTGGACAAACGGGTGTTCCTTCACGATGCGCGCCATGAGCGAGCGGCGGTCGAGTTCCTCGAAAACCGAACTGGAAAGGATCAGGCGCGTGAGAGTGCGCACGGCTTGGGTGTCGGCATTGTTGATCAGGTCGGCCACCAACTCACCCTCCACGAACAGCACGTCGCGGAGCTTCTTGCTGGCGGTCTTGTTCGGCGCGGACTCGATTCCTTCGAGAACGGCGAGAAGAAGCGAGGTGGTTTGGAATGCGTCGAGCCACGGATGCGCCTTGCGGGAAGCGGGCGAGGAGACGTTCTTGCAGATCCAACACAACAACTCAAGGCCGGCGGTCTGGTTGTGGACCCATTGCTCGATGGTATCGGCCTTCTGGGCGAGCAGGTCGGTAATCTCGTCGAGTGATCTCGACGAAAGCCGGCTGATTTCCCGTATGAGGCGGTCGGGTGCAGTGGTCTTAAGAATGGCGAGCGCGCGTTTCTGGGCGGGTCCGCTCAGGTCGTCGAGCACGCCAGCCAGATCGTTGACACGTGACAACAAGCCGGCGATCAGCCCCGCAGTATCTTCGCCGGGCGTCTGCTGGTGCTGGCGCAACTGTTCGAGGACAATGGCGGCTTCGATGCGTTCGGCTGGTCGGGAGGCAGGCGTTTTGTTGAGGGCGTCCAGCAGCGCATCTTGAAACTCCTGAACGAGCAGGTCGGCATTCTCAAGTTCGTCAACAAGCTTGAGGAACTGGCGCGCGACGTCGGTCTGCTGGACGAGGCCCTTGGCGTCCCGGAATGCTTCGCGGATTTCATCTTGTTGCGAGACGGGGGCGGTGCGCAGGACAATCGGATCGGTTTTCTTCGTGGGAAGATCGAAATGGGTATCTTTCTTGAGCAATTTGCGGGTGTTCTCCCACCATTTTTTCCAGTGATCGGCCGGGACGACCGAGCCGGAGAGCGTGGCTTCGATGCGGTCGGCGGTGGCCAAGCGGTTGAGGCCGAGAAGCACGAGACGGAGCAGGGCGACGGGGTCATCGGCGGCGAGACGCTTCAGGCCATCGAGGTCGGTCATCTTACGAACCTCGACATGCTCGTTGCTGATGGGCGTGAGGCTCTCGGCGGCGTACGCGAGCTGCATGGTGTGGGATGGATTGTGCGCGAAGCTGACAACGATTTGGCCAAGTGTGGTGTCGAACGATTTCACGCGACCGAACCCCCAGCTCTTGTGCTGGCAGTAGGCGCCGGTTTGAAGGGCGAGCAGCGTTTCGATACGAGCAATCGCGGTTGGCAGGGGTGTACGATTTTGATCAATCTCAGCGACGGCGAGGATCGTTTTTAGGTGCGGGTCGGATTGGTAAATTTGACCAAACGCTTCGATAAGTTCGGCCCGGAGCTGTTTGTCCATCGGCTTTGCTTCTACTTGCAGCTTAAGGGCATAGAGCCATTCGTGGTGTTTGCCGGCGGCTTTGATATTCTCGGCTATAAGGGAGGCCAGTTCGGCGGCCATGGCGGACTGCCCGGCGTCCGAGAATTCCTTGACCAGAAGGAGCAGAAACTCGGGTTGGTCGGAGAATTGCTCTGCTAGTTCCAGCCATAAGGCTTGTGCATTGTCCCAGTCGTGCTGGGACAGAAGGTCTTTGAGTTGTTGGTGGTGGTTTTGTGTCGAACTCATTTGCAATAAAGGAGATTTCGGGTTCACGATGTGATGACGATTGCCAGAAAGAAACGGCCGGCCGGCTCGCTTGACGAGGCTGGAGGCCAAGGATATGATTCCAAATTCATGAGATGGATTTCCACGTTCACCGCCCTATGGCTTTTGCTTGTCGGGTGTCAGTCTAACCAAAACGTACAGGTCTTGTCTCCTGAGAAATTTGCCGCTGCTACCAGCGGCGCAGCGTACAGCACGACGAACACGAATGCAACGACCGGAACGAATGCCAAGCTGCGGGTGGTTGTGCCCGGTGTCAGCATCAGCGTTACGGTGGACGAAGACCGCAGCCTGAATCACACGTATGTCGTTCCGATTAGCGGAACGATCGACTTTATACCATTGGGGCGCATCCCGGTGGAAGGCCTGACGACGGACGAAGTGGCGCAGAAGATCAAGGAGGGCCTGGAGAAGGATTATTTCCAGAAGGCCACGGTGACAGTGTCCATCGAGTCCGCACTTGCCGGCGGCGGAGGCGTCGCGGGGGGGGTGATTTACGTTATTGGGAACGTGAATCGGCCCGGCCCGTTATTGCTGCCGAAGGACGAACGGTTTACAGTAACGAAGGCGATCATCGCGGCGGGCAACTTCGCGGTCTTCGCCAATGGCGGAAAAGTGCAACTGATCCGCTACGACAAAGCGGGCAAGAAATATATCACGTACATGGATGTGGATCGGATCATGAAGCGGGGCGAATTCGAAAGGGACATCCAAGTGCAGGACGGCGACTGGATCATCGTGCCGGAGAAGCTGATCAACTTTTAGTTGCGGGGGCCAGGATGCCAATGAGGAGTTGCCTATGATCAACCAGAACGTCGCCGAGACCAGGTCCGAGAGCGTCGACATCAAAGAGTATATTGCCGTCCTGCTCAAGCGGAAGTGGCTCGTGCTGATTTGCTTCTTGCTCAGCATGGCCGGCACCACCGCTTTTCTGTTCACTCGCCAGCAGATTTTCGAGGCCGATGCCAAGTTGCTCGTGACGACGGCCGGCGGTTCGATACCCGTTTCCGAAGTGACGCGCGAGGATGAAAGCCGATTCTACGCGACGCAGATGGAGATTCTCACGGAGCAAACCATGATGCGTCGCGTCCAGGTGCGGATGGGGAAGACGGCGGATGAACTCCGTGAGAACTTGGTCGACTTCAAGGTCGAGCCCGTTCGTGGCGCCGCCATTCTGGCGATCCGGATCCAAAGTCCTTCGACGGATTTTGCGAAGGACTTCGCGAATACGCTTTGTGCAGAATACATGCATTTCCGTGATGAGCAACGCGCCCAGAGTTCGGAGTCTGCGCTGTTGATGCTCACGCGGGAAATCAAGCGGCTGGGGGAGGAAAAACAGGCGGCGACCGAGAAGATGCTGAACTACGCCAAGGAGCACCACATCGACCCCATGGGGGGTGTCGGTTACGCATACTACAAGCGTTTCAATTTTTTGACGTACGGGTATGCCTCGGCCGCCAGGGCGTACAATGAGGCGAAGACCCGGAAGGAATTGCTGGACACGCGTCCGGACACGTCGACGGTCCTGGCGCTGCTGACGGCACAGCGTGAGGCGGGAGTAATTGACAATGCGCTGCAAGGGGCGGCGGCTTCGAATGACACGCAACGGGTGGTTTCGAAGGGAATGTGGCTTGACGTGTTCGTGGAAGAAGACCCGGGCCTGAACACTCGTCTGCAAGTCTCGGCAGACGGCAACATCGCATTCCCGGGCATCGGGGCGATACCCGCGGAGGGTCTGACGACCCAGGCCGTTGCCGAAAACCTCAAACAAGGGCTTGTGAACAACAAGCTCGTCAAGCCCAAAGAATGGGGTGACCGAGGCGGCATGGTTTACGCCGATGATATGCGAAAGGCGGTGACGGCCACGGTCAGGGTGTTGGTTGAAGACACAGGAGTTTCCGCCAGTACCGGGCAACAGTTGGGGGCGCCCGACGAATCTGGCCTGGGGCGGTACTCCTATGGCGCGATGAATGAGACAGTTTCCAAGCATCTTTTTGAATTGGAGAGAAGAAAACAAACCCTCCATGCCAAGCTCGACGAGATGCGCAAAGTTTACAAACCGAGGCATCCAGCTCTTGTGGAAGTTGAGCAACAATTGGATGAAACCTCCACCCAAATCGATGGGGAGATCGCGTTCATCCAAAAGAAGGCGGACGCGGACCTGATTGTGGCGAAGAAGAACCTGGACGAGATCTCGGCGCTCGGCAAGCAATTGGACGAATCGGTGTTTGTGGACGGGGAAAAGGCAACGGAATGGAAGGCATTGAAGGACGACGTCGATCAGATCCAAAGCCTGTACAACGCGCTTTTGTCCCAGTTGATGAAGATCGACGTATCACAAGGCTTTAATTCCCGCACGGTCACGGTGTTGGAATCTGCGATTCTCCAGCCCGAGGCCGTTTATCCAAAAAAGATGAAGACTCTTCTGGTGGCCGCATTTTTTGGACTGGGCATGGGGCTGGCCCTGGCGTTCTTTATTGAATACATCGACGATTCGATCAAGTTGGCGGAGGAGGTCGAGCGCGACCTCCAACTGCCATTCCTCGGGATGATCCCCGCCGCGCAATGGAATCCCGACGATCTCAGCGCCCATCGGCTCGACAAGCTGAAACAACAGGGCGGCGTCGCCGAATCCTATCGCGTCGTCCGCTCGGCGATCATTTTCTCCACGCCACGCGAGAAACTTCGCTCGATGCTCGTCACCAGCGCGGTCCCGCGCGAAGGCAAAACGACCACCTGCGTCAATCTCGCCATCGGCTTCTCTCAGGTCGAAGATCGCGTGCTGCTCGTCGACGCCGATCTTCGCCGCGGCGAAATCCACAAGTACTTCGGCTTTGATAAGGACAAGGGTCTCACCGACGTCCTCCTCGGCGAAGCGACGCCGGAAGAAGTAATCAAGCACGGCGACGTTGCCAAGCTCGACGTCATTACGTGTGGCGCCTATCCCGCCAACCCGGCGGAATTGCTGCTCGGCTGGCGGCTGAAGGAATTCCTCGAGTGGGCGTACAAACACTACGACCGCGTGGTCGTGGATTGCCCGCCCGTCATGGGCATTGCGGACAGCGCTATCCTCGGCTCGGTCGTGGACGGCGTCTTGTTCATCATCTGGGCGGGCCGTACGTCGCGCCGCTATGTCCGTGTCGCGAAAATGACGGCCGTCAGCCGCGGCGCGAAGGTCTTCGGCTTCATCCTCAACAACCTCGAACCCGGCCGTGTCGGCTACTACCACTACTATCCGTATTACTACAGCTACTACTCGCGCGGCTATTACTACGCCCACAAGGAAGACGAGGGCAAGGGCGGCGACATCAAGGGCATCGAGGTCCCGACGCAGGACGGCGGCAAGGACCAGATCGACGACGTGTACTGATCGCGCGGCCTCACGCGAAGAGCAACAGTAGCAGGATACCCACCGCAGTTGTCAACACGGTGATGGGGATTCCGTACTTGGAGTAATCCCAGAAGCTGATCTCGATGTGCTGGCGGGCCGATTCGACGACTATGATGTTGGCCACCGAGCCAAGGATCGTCAAGTTGCCTGCCAGAGTGGTCGCGAGCGCGAGCACCTTCCACATCAACTCCGGGTGCGCGAAGTTCCCAATCCATTTCCCTGCCACCAGCACGAACGGAACATTGGAGAACATGTTCGATCCCACCACGGAGAACCAGGCAAAACTCCATGCCTGCGACGTCCGACTTGAACCGAAGAGCCCGCGCAATCGCCCGTAAATCTCGTCAGGCATCCCGGTGCTGGTCAATCCTTCCACCACCACGAACAGCGCGGCGAAGAATATCAACAGATGCCAGTCAACAAGTTTCAGCGTCTCATGCGTGTCCCGTCTCGCCAGCACCATCACGAGCGCTGCACCCGTCAGCGCAGTCCACGCAAGATTGAAGCCCGCGATGAAGCCGATGAATACCAACGCCAGCACCGCGACGGTAACCGCCAATAGTTTGAGATCAAGGGAACGTGACGGAGTGCTGCCTCGCTGGATTACCGCCGCGCGTAACGTCGTACGGAAGCCAATCCTGATTATCGTATAGTTGATCGCCAGACCAACAGCCGCCGCGGGCAATAGCGACGCCGAGAATCGCAAGAAGGGAATGTGTGACATATGGCCGATGATCATGTTCTGAGGATTGCCAACGAGGGTCGCCACACTGCCGATGTTGGCGCTCGTTGCCAGGGCCAGCAGGTATGGCAATAGCGGCAGCCGTCCGCAGGTGATCACCGTCACGACCAGCGGGGTAAGCATCAGGCAAACGGTGTCGTTGACGAGCAGTGCCGAGAGAGTCCCGGCCGTCACAATCAAATACAGCAGCAGCAGCTGCGGAGTCCTGGCGAGCTTGAGGATCTCATCGGCAGCCCAGTCAAAAAAACCGGCGAGATACAGATACGCCGAGATGAGCATCATCCCCAACAACAGCACCAGCGTGTTGTAATCGACGGCGCGGTACGCCTGTTCGGGGGTCATCACCCCAAGCGCGACCATCAGCACCGCACCGAGCAACGCCGCTGCGGGGCGGTTCAGCGGCAGGACCTTCAATTGCCGTCCACTGATTAATGCGTATGTCAACGCGAAGACGGCAACGGCGACCCATTCCTTGTGTTCCACGCGTCACGCTCCGTGCTTCGCGTTTGGAACCGGGCGCGCCAGAAGGTGCCGCGCACGGATCGGCGCGGCATCGGTGTTGGCGCAGACGTTGTCCAAACCAATCTTGTAGATGAACCCGGCGGGCAGGTCTGAGAGAAACGCGGTGCGGTCGTACTGACGCAGCGACTCCAATAATCTGGGACGAGACGCCAACATATGGCAAAAAGTAGTAACAGACGCCAGACGTGGCGCAAGTGAAAAGCGGGCAGCCTAGACGTCGAAGATCACGGTCGCGCGCCACGTGCCGTCGGGCAGTGATTCGACACTCAGTTGGTGGTAGGTGACCGCCTTGATTTCCTCGTTGGTCTGCGAGCGCGCGAAGTCGATGGTCCCGCCACGCAGCAGGGCTTTCATGCGGTGCGAATCGACGTGCAGGATTTCAAACTCATCGTAAAGGATGTGGTTGGCCTCCACCTGATAGAGTAGCTCCGCCAGCCAATCGTGCAGCAAGTCGTCGAGTGACGCGACTTCGAGTTCTAACGGCTTCGGGCTTGCGGGTTCTGACTTCCGCAACTGCCCCAACGCCTCGTACATTGCGCGCGCGGCGTTCTCGAACAATTCGGCCAGCGTCCGGCCGTAGATATGGGCGCCGATGTCCGCGGTATGGTCGAAGAACTCAAACCGTTCAGCCATCCTTGGATTGTGCCCACCTGGCCTTTCGCTCCGCAACCAGTTTGTCGAATTTCTCCTGCTGGTCGGGCCGGAGGATGGCGCGCACTTTCGCTTCGGAGCGGGTGAGAATGGCTTCGATCTGGGGTCGCAGGGCGTGCATTTCTTTTCGGCCATCGTTGACAATGGCCCGCAATTGCTCACGCTGGGTTGCGTCCAGCCGCAGGTCCCAACTCAATTTGCGCACGATGTGATCGGCCATCGCCTGGCCGGCCTGTCCGCGGTGGAAACGGTGGCGGATTATGCCGACGGTCATGAAGCTGCCGGCCAGTGCGCCCAGCACAAAGACCGCGATGACGCCAACGATTGCCTTCCAGTTTTTCATTGTGATTCTCCCGTCAAATAGGTCATTAGCGTGTTCACCTGGCGATCGCCGGCGATCGCGCTTCCCAAGTCATTCGGCCCCAAACCCGGTTCTGCAGCCGTCCAGACCCCGAGCGCCACCACGATGGCTGCAAATGCAGGCATCAACTTCCACGCCAAGGCATACCACGGTGCCGGCTGTTCCCGGTTCGCGCGCAGGAGCGCCAGCAGCCGCGTTTCGAAACCGTATTCGGCCCGCGACGTGTCCGGTCGGACCGAGCGGACAGTTTGGAACAGCTTGTCCAGTTGTTCATCGTTCATGGTGTGCCTCCATTATCTTCTTGAGCGCCTGCCGCGCACGAAATGCGCGCACTTTCACATTCGGCTCGCTCCAGCCGGTCAACGCCGCTGTTTCGCGCACGGACCGTTCCTCCAACTCCAAGAGCGTAATCACGAGCCGCTCGTCCGCGGAGAGCCTGGCCATCGCCCAGTGCAGAATCTCGTTGGCGTGCGCCGCGTTCAAATTGTCTGGCGCGCCGATCTCGATCCCGTCGAGAGGGACGGTTTCGCGGTCCCGCCGCGTGGCCCGCAGGAAGTCGTAACAGGCGCGCACGGCGATGCGCGACACCCAATGCTCGAACGGCGCTTCGCCGCGGAAACCACTCAAGTTCCGATACGCCTTCACGAAAATCTCCTGGCAAATGTCGTCGAGTTCGGCCGCGTTGCGCGCGAAGCGTGCCGCGATGCCAAACACTTTTCGTTTGTGCCGCCGCACCAACTCAGCGAACGCCTCATCGTCACCCGCGAGGGTGGACTGTATGAGGCGTTCGTCCGCTGGTTCATCGGTAAGCCCGCTCATCGCGCCGCAAGTATTAGTCTTCTGCGATCCGATTGGCAACACGGTGCAGGAAACCGTCGACGCGCGCGTCGACATCGGTTTGCATGTCCTTCAGCTTCTGCAACTGCCCGGGCGTAAGCACGGCGCGAATATCGTGTGCGACGTGGGCGCGTTGCACGGCCAGGTCCGTCTCCAGCGAGGCGACCTTGGCCGCCTGCGCGCGGATCGCAGCCTCATCGATGGTCTCGGCCCGGATCGTGTCGCGGAGCGCGCGGCGCTCGGTCACAACCTGTTTGATCAACGGCCCGGCGGTCGGCTGGTACTTCCGCAGGATTGCCTTCACTTGGGCTTTCTGGTCACCCGTCGCACCCAGTTGGCCCAGTTTCTGTGCGAACCGGCCTTTGGCGAGACCGATCTCGTTCGTGTCCGCGTGCGCCAGAAAGGCGAAAAAGCCGCTGACAGTCAGGGCCGCGACGGCGCCCACTGCGATCAATGCCTTCGTATGCGTTCTCATTTTCCTTTGTATCCCTTTCACCGGCACAAGACGCGACCCGTGACAGGAAGGTTACGTGGGCGTCCGCGAAAAAAGATGTAACCAACTGGCGGCGATTTCTGTCTATAATGAGTGGATGAAGAAGACCGTTTTGTGGGGGACTATATTTGTCTTTATGGTGGGTTCCACTTGGGGATCCTACGCTTGGTACCGCGCCCATAACAATCTGGTCACCTTGAACGTACGCGATGCGGATGTGCGCGCGGTCGCCCGTAGCATTGAGCGGCAGACCTGGGAGAAAATCATTGTCCACCGCGATGTGTCGGGCCGGGTCACGTTAAACGTCCGTGATATGCCGCTGGAACGGGTGCTTGGCATTATCAGCGAGCAGCTCTCGGCCCGCTGGCAGGCCGTTTACCCGCTGTATTCCAGCCGCAAATCGAGGCTCGCACTGGAGAAGGTTGTGGTCGGCGAAGCCAAGGCGCCAGAAAGCGGTTGGTCGGCGTATCAGGCACAGCCGTTCCGGGGAGCCGGCGGCGGGATATTTGGTGCGAATCTTCGCGCCGAGAACGAACTGGTCAATATGAAGGTTGCCAGTAAGGACATCGGGGTTGTCGCGCTCGGTTTGGCCCGTTACGCGCAGGCGCAGGTGGTTCCCGAAGACGGGACGAAGGGCTCGGTACATCTGACCATGTCGCAGGGTACGATGCCGCAAGCGGTCGCGAAACTTGCCGGCCAGGTGGACCGCCACTGGACGAGATTCTACACATTGCAGGTCGGGCGTACGTTCGAGCCGGCGCGGAGTGAAGGCGGGGATCTGGCGCAAGGCCCACCCCCGGAGGTCATCCAGCGTCTTCAGCAACAATTTGAGGCGCAGTTGCAGACGATGTCGCCCGACGAGCAGAAGCATGCCCAGGAACTGCGACAGCGCTGGGAAAAGATGCGCAACCTGAGTCCCGAAGAGCGGAGACAACAGTTCGCACAAATGATGTCCGATCCCCAGTTTCAACAGCAGATGCAGCAGCGGATGGTGCAGCGCATCAAGGATTCAACCCCCCAGGAACGAGCCGAGCGGTACCAGCGCATCGCCCAACGGCGCGCGGCGCGCGCCGCGCGAGGTGGCTAACAATGATCAGGCACGCGCACATTCAGAAACGATCCGCGCGTGGGTTTACGTTGCTGGAGTTGTTGGTGGTGATCGTCATCATTGGCATCCTGGCAGGCATGCTGTTGCCAGTGCTCGGCAAGACGAAGGCCAAGGCCCGCGACACGTATTGCCTGAACAACCTGCGGCAGTTGGGCATTGCCGTGGTGGCGTACGCGCAGGACTACACTTCTCATCTGCCGATGGCGGAAGGATTGCCCACCATGCCGGCTGACCCGGCCCATTCGCTGCCACGGATTCGCGATCTGCTGAGCACCTACGTCGGCGACAACGCGCCCGTGTTCAAGTGCCCGAACGATCTGGCCGATTGGTT
>JBGPVO010000018.1:0-12159 GCA_041491705.1 Verrucomicrobiia bacterium | reverse complement strand
GGAAGTGTGCCGCATTTATGGCGTGGAGAAAATCCCCGCGAAGATGCAGCCGTCGAACGCGGCCGTGTCCGAGTTCGATGCGCTGTGGGATGCGCGCGCGCGGGTGCGGCAGGTTTTGACGGGTCTCGGTTTTCACGAGGCACAGAACCAGACGCTGGTGGGCGAGGGCGACTTGAAGCTACAGAATCCCTTGAGTGCCGACCAGCACGCGCTGCGATCGTCGCTGGTGCCGGGATTGCTGGCGAATCTGCGGACGAATGTGTCGCGCCATCAATATGACGTGAAGTTGTTCGAGATTGGACGGGTGTTCGCCGGCGATGGACGGGAGTCCTTGCGCCTGGCCCTGGCGGTGACGGGACGTCGCGAACCGCACGCTTGGGAGACGGGTGCGCGGGATGCGAAGTTGGATTACTATGACGTGAAGGGTGGATTGGAGGCGTTGGGCGAAACGCTTGGCGGTTCGGTCAACGCCGATATCAAGCAGATTTCGGTCGCGCAGGCCCGGAAGCTCGATTTGCGCGACGCCGTGTACGTGGCGGAAATCGAGTTGGAGCCGCTCCTGACGCGAGGAACGCGCGAAAAAACGTTCCGCGAACTCCCGAAGTTCCCGGCTGTGGTGCGGGACGTGGCGTTGGTGCTGGATGAGGGGGTGACGCACGGGGAAATTGTGGCTGCCATTGAGAAAAACCGAAATAAAGTCTTGGAACGGGTGGAGCTTTTTGATATCTATAGGGGTAGTTCGATACCGACGGGCAAGAAGTCCATGGCGTACTCGCTGACATTCCGTGCGGCGGACAGAACGCTGACCGACGCCGAAGTCAACGGGGCGCATGAACAGTTGAAACGTTCGTTGGTGCAGACGTTACAATGTGAGGTTCGCGAAGGCTGACGTGCATGTGCAGGGTTGATGTTTGGCGACCATGATTCTGACTGGAAAATTCTTGAATTCGATGGAGAAAAGAGTTAATAAGATTCAGGTAGGCGACGGTGGTCGCCAGTGTTCTTTGGTATCGCAAGTGTTTCGAAATACCCTGCCATGTTCGTGACAAACGAAGCTTCTTTGAGCCAACACCGTCATTGACGGAGCTCGGAGTTCGGTTGTGGACTGCATGCCTCTTCAGGAAGCAGGAAGCAGCCGACAGAGCCCCCTATTAGTTAGGGGTTCAAAGATATCGTTTATACGGCATTACGGCGGGGTATTTCGTTTTTGGCCCCCGCCGCGCGGAGGCGTTCGGGCTCCCGTTGGTCAACGCCACAAATCTCACAGTGCTCGGAACACCGAGCCCGATTGGTGGCCATGACCGACAACCTATTCTCCAACCAATCCGTGGGACCCGCCGCAACGGCGGAGGCCACCGACCACAGGACCGCGCCACTGGCCACGCGGATGCGCCCGCGGACACTGGAAGATTTCGTGGGGCAGCGCCACATCCTCGCCGAAGGCAAACTGCTGTGGCGCGCCGTCCAGGCCGACCGCATCAGTTCCATCATTCTGTACGGTCCACCGGGGACCGGCAAGACTTCGCTGGCCCAGGTCATTGCCAACACCACCAAGAGCAAGTTCGAGCGGTTGAGCGGCGTCGAGTCGAACGTGGCCGACATCCGTCGCATCATCGCCACGGCCGCCAATCGCCTGGCCAACGGGGGCCAGCGCACGATCCTTTTCATCGACGAAATTCACCGCTTCAACAAGGCGCAACAGGACGTATTGCTGCCCGACGTGGAAAGCGGCACGGTGCGGCTCATCGGCGCGACCACGCACAACCCGTTTTTTTACGTCAACTCGCCGCTGGTTTCCCGTTCGCAGATTTTTGAGCTCAAACCGCTGACGCCTGCTGACATCAAGGAATTGTTGAAGCGCGCACTGGCCGACAAGGAGCGCGGTTTGGGCGACAAGGAGCTGAAGGTCGATGCCAACGCGCTCGATTTCCTCGCAACCGCCAGCGATGGAGATGCACGCAAGGCGCTGAACTCGTTGGAAATTGGCGCGCTGACGACGCCGTCCGGACACATCACCAGAGAGGTCGCGGAAGAGTCGATTCAGAAGAAAGCGGTTGTGTACGACGCGGATGAGGACGGCCACTACGACACGATCTCGGCGTTCATCAAGTCCATGCGCGGCAGCGATCCGGATGCGGCATTATACTGGCTCGCGAAGATGGTGGTGGCGGGGGAGGACCCGCGGTTCATCGCCCGGCGCATCGTGATTCTGGCGGCGGAAGACATCGGCCTGGCCGATCCGCAGGCGCTCGTTTTGTCGGTGGCGGCACATCACGCGGTGGAGTTTATCGGCTGGCCAGAAGGCGAATTGCCGCTGGCCGAGGCGACGGTCTATTGTGCGACGGCGCCGAAGTCGAACGCCAGCGCCAAGGGAATCTGGAGCGCCAAGGCCGACGTCGAACAAGGGCGAACCTTGGAAGTCCCCGAGCATCTCAAGGACACGCATTACAAGGGGTCTGAGCGGCTTGGCCATGGGAAAGGGTACAAGTACGCCCACGATTTTGAAGGGCATATCGTCGAACAAGACCACCTGCCCGAACATCGCAATTATTACCAGCCGAGCGATCAGGGCTTCGAAGTCAAAGTGCGCGAGCGAATGGAGAAATGGAAGCAACTGCTCAAACAAAAGTAGCGCTGCGGGAACAGATGCGCGTGCGACTGGCCGGACTGAGCGCGACGGATGTTCGCGCCAAGAGCGCCGCCATTTGGGAGCGGCTGTCTGTCCTGGGCGAGTTCGCCAGCGCCACGATGTTGCTGGTGTACGTTTCGACCGGCAATGAAGTGGATACACACGGGCTGATTCGGCAATTGCTGGCGATGGGCAGGCACGTGTGCGTGCCACGGTTTGAACCTGCCACGCAACGGTATGTCGCCTCCGAACTGCGCGACTTTGACGCGGATCTGGCGACAGGGAAATTTGGAATTTTGGAACCCAGACCCGAGGCGATATGTCCCGCCGCGCCCGACCAGGTTGGCGCGGCTGTGGTGCCCGGGTTGGCGTTCGACGAAACGGGACATCGATTGGGTCGTGGGATGGGTTACTTCGACCGCCTGCTGCAGGAAGCGCGAGGCACGAGGATCGCCATGGCCTTCGATTTCCAACTACTGGGCGAGGTCCCCGCGGAAGCGCACGATGCCCGCATGGACTTCGTTGTGACAGAAACAAGAGTCATTAAAACCAAGGGTAACCGGCAATGAGCAATATCATTATCGGTCTCATCGTCCTTGTTGTCGGCGTGGCGCTGGGCTGGTTCATCAGCCACATCAAGGCGCAGGCGGACACAAAAGCGGCCGGTGGGATCATTGAATCCGCGCGGAAGGAAGCGGAAGATACGCTTCGCGACGCGCGTGTAAAAGCGCAGGATGAAGCCTTCAAGGCACGTGAGCAGTTTGACAAGGAAACCAAGGATCGGCGCCAGGAACTGATTGAAATGGAGCGGCGCGTCATGCAGCGCGAGTCGAATCTGGATCGCAAGGCCGATTTGCTCGACCGCAAGACCGAGGAGGCCGCCAGAAAGGAGGCGCAGGCCGTCGAGCGCGAGAAGGAACTCCACAAGATCCAGGCGGAGGTCGAGGACTTGAAGCGGCTGACACAGCAGGAACTGCAGCGCGTCGCGGGTCTCAGTGCGGAAGAAGCCAAGAAACGATTGCTCGCACAGCTGCAGGAAGATGTCCGCGCGGAAGCTGCCGCCATGACCCGCCGGATCATCGAAGAAGCGAAACAACAGGCCGATCGCGAGGCCAAGCGGACGATCACCATCGCCATCGAGAGATGCGCGTCAAATCACGTACAGACGGCCACGAATTGCACGATCACGCTTCCGAGCGAAGAAATGAAGGGCCGCATCATTGGACGCGAGGGCCGTAACATCCGCGCGTTCGAGGCGGCCACGGGAATCAACGTGCTCATTGACGACACGCCACAGGCCGTTGTGCTCAGCGGGTTCGACCCGGTTCGGCGCGAGTTGGCGCGCCAGACGCTGGAACGCCTCATTGCCGACGGGCGCATCAACCCGGCGCGCATCGAGGAGGAGGTCGCGAAAGTCAGCGAGGAATTGGACGAACTCATCCGCAAGTCGGGAGAAGATGCGATCGTTCGGCTTGGACTTCAGAAGGTTCATCCCGAAGTGATCCGGCTTCTCGGGCGGCTCAAGTTCCGCCACAGTTTCGCGCAGAACGTGCTGGATCACTCGATCGAAGTTGCGGAAATCGAGGGCATGATGGCGGCGGAGCTTGGACTCAACCAGCCGATCGCCAAGCGCGTCGGCTTGTTTCATGACATTGGCAAGGCGGTCGATCATGAAGTGGAAGGTTCGCATGCCAAGATCGGCGCGGAACTCCTGAAGAAATACGGCGAGCCGGAAGACGTGTGGCAGGGGGTCGCGTGCCACCACCACGAAGTCGAGCCGATCACCACGTACGGCGTGCTGGCCAGCGCCGCGGATGCCATCAGCGCGTCGCGCCCCGGCGCCCGCAGCGAGAGCATGGAGTTGTACCTGCAACGACTGGAGAAACTTGAAACCGTGGCGAACGCCTTCCCCGGCGTCGAGAAGAGCTACGCCCTACAGGCGGGACGCGAGATTCGCATCTTTGTGCAACCGACCGCCGTCACCGACGACGAAGCCGTTCAACTGGCGCGCAACATCAGCAAAAAGATCGAGCAGGAGTTGCAGTATCCCGGCCAGATCAAAGTCACGGTTGTCCGCGAAACACGCGCGGTGGAGTACGCGAAGTGAGGATTCTGTTTATTGGCGATGTCGTCGGCAAACCGGGCCGGCGGGCGGTTGCGACGCTCGTGCCGAGGCTGCGGGAGGAACGGAGCATCGACTTCGTGATCGCCAATGGCGAGAACAGCGCGCATGGGGCCGGCCTGACGGCTTCGACGGTCGATGCGTTGCTCACGAGTGGCGTGGAAGTCATCACCTCTGGCGATCATATATGGGACCAGAAGGAAGTCTACGAGGTCATCGCGCGCGAGCCGCGCTTGCTGCGCCCATTGAACTTCCCAGCGTCGGCCCCCGGCAAAGGATCGACGGTGGTTCAGCTTGACGGCTTACCGGCGGTCGGGGTGATCAACCTGATCGGCCGGGTGTTCATGCCGAACACCGATTGCCCGTTTCGTGCGGCCGACGCCGAGGTCGCGCGGCTACGCCAGCAAACCAACGTCATTATTGTGGACATGCACGCGGAAGCCACGAGCGAGAAGATTGCCATGGGTCGGTTCCTGGATGGAAAGGTGAGCGCGGTGATTGGTACGCACACACACGTGGCGACCGCGGACGAGCAGGTGCTGCCAAAGGGCACGGCGTACATTTCGGACGCTGGTATGTGCGGCCCGCACGATTCGGTGTTGGGACGGGACGTCGCTGCGGTGCTACAAAGGTTCCTGACGCAAATGCCGCACAAAATGGAGGTCGCGGAGGGGGATGTCGCGCTCTGTGGCGTGATTGTCGATGTGGATGAGAACTCCGGTCGCGCCCGCTCCATTGAACGAATCCGAATTTCATGCGACCAAGGCGAGTGAGCCGATGACAATCTTGCGAGCGCAGTATGTGTTGCCGATGGATCAACCGCCGATTGAAGACGGCGCGGTGGCGATCGAGGGCGACACGATTGTGGTGGTGGGCAAGACGGCGGAGGTTCGCGCCGCCCACAGCGGCGAAGTGCGCGACCTTGGCGAACGCGTGCTCGCGCCAGGCTTGATCAACGCCCATTGTCATCTCGATTACACAAGGTTGCACGGGGAGGTCGAATGGCGCGGCAATTTCACGGAATGGATTCTCCAGTTGGTTGCCGCGAAGAAACTCCATACTGACAAGGAGTTCATCGGAGGAATCCAGGAGGGGCTCGAGATGCTGGCGCAGTCGGGGACGACGACAGTGGTGAACATTGAGTCGTTTCCTGCACTCATCGACGAGATTCAGCCGACGAAGCTGCGCGTGTGGTGGTGCCTCGAACTGATTGATCTCAACCGCGCGGAAGAAGCCAGGCCGGCAGCTACGGCGGCCTTGGAGTTCATTGCCGCCCATCCCAATGTGCGCGGAGGGCTGGGGTTCTCACCGCACGCGCCATACACCGTGAGCGCGGAGTTGTACCGATTGTCTGCGCAGTACGCGCGCGGACGAAATATCCCGCTGACGACTCACCTCGCCGAATCCGTGGAGGAAGATGACATGTTCCGGCGCGGCACGGGGCACATGTATGACTATTTCTTGCGCGCGGGCCGTAATATGACTGACTGCAAGCGCGTGGGGCCGATGCAGTTGATGTCCGAGTACGGCGTGCTCGGGCCCAACTGCCTGGCCGCGCACGCAAATTGCCTTACGCCGCTGGACGTGGCGCTGCTGAAGAAGACGGGCACACACGTGGTGCATTGCCCCAAAACGCATCGGTTCTTCAATCGAGACACGCCACTCCTGAAAACATGGAGGGAGCAGGGAATCAATGTCTGCCTGGGCACGGACAGCCTGGCGAGCAATGACACAATCAGCATGCTCGACGAGATGCAAACGCTCGGACGCATGTTCCCGCAGATGTCGGCGGAGGAGTTGTTGGCGCTGGCCACCGTGAACGGGGCGAAAGCGTTGAACCAGCGCGAGAAACTCGGGAGAATCGCCGCCGGCGCCTGGGCCGATCTGATTGCGGCGCCGTCAGAGGGCGTGGGTGGCGACCCCTATGAGGCGATCGTTTATGCGGACAAGAAGGTGAGTTTTTCCATGGTTGGGGGCGAGGTGATCTTCGATGAGACGAGTTAGAGCGATGCTTCATGGTTTGGGCATGCTGGCAATGATTGCCGCACTGTTTCCGGGGTGGGACTGTCTCGCCGCCACGGATTCCGAGTACAGACAACTCGGCGGGGGAACCAACGCGGTGGCTCCGACCGAAGAGCAGTCGCCCGAGATGCAGGCGATCATGGCTCTGGAGCGGACGGGGCAGTATGATGAAGCGGAGGCCCGTTGCATCCGGATTCTGGAGCAAAGGCCGAATGACCAGCTTGCCAAGCGGTTTCTGAGTGAGATTCAAGACAGGAGACGCCAGCAAAATCCGTCGGCTAACCTGAAGCACAAGCTGGCGGAAATTATCATTCCTGAAGTGAACGTCCGCGGAGCGGCTGTGGCCGATGTCATCGATTCCCTGCAAATGGAGGGTCAGAAGCGTTCCGCCGACAAGGCCCCCATCAACTTCGTCTGGCAGGCTCCCGAGGAGTCAAAGACCGTGAAGGTCACGTTGATCCTTCGCAGCGTGCCGCTCACGGATGTGTTGAAGTACGTGACCGAAATCGCTGGTCTCCGCTATCGCGTCGACGCGCACGCCGTGGTGATCTACAAACCGGTTCCCGCCGCGCCAAAAGAATCTTCTCCTGCGAATGTCAAATCTCGATGACCAACTCGGCGGCGAACTCGACAGGACGCGCGCGGATGGCTTGTACCGCACGCTGCGAACGGTAGCCTCGGCGCAAGGTCCGCACATCCGGATTGAGGGACGCGAGTTCCTGAACTTCTCCAGCAACGATTATCTCGGGCTGGCCAACGACCCTGTGCTGAAGCAGGCGGCCACGGATGCGATTCGGGACTATGGGGTCGGGTCCGGCTCGTCGCGCCTTGTATGCGGGAACCTGCAGCCGTATGAAGAGTTGGAACGCAAGCTCGCGGCGTTCAAGGCGAAGGAAGCGGCCATTGTGTTTGGCAGTGGGTACACGGCCAATGTAGGCACGATCACCGCACTGGTCGGCGAGGGTGACGTGGCGGTTCTCGACAAGCTGGACCACGCGAGCATCATCGATGGCGCGCGGCAGAGCGGCGCAACGATTCGGGTCTATCCGCACAAGAACCTCAAGAAGCTGGAGGACATTCTCAAGCAGAGCGGTTCTTTTCGTCGCAAGCTCATCGTGACGGAAACCGTGTTCTCCATGGACGGCGATCTGGCGCCACTGGCGGAAATCGCCATGCTCAAGGAGAAGCACGGCGCATGGCTCATGATTGACGAAGCGCACGCGACCGGATTGTATGCGCCGAACCGCCGCGGTCTCGCCGAGGCGGCGGGCGTTGAAGACAGGATCGACGTCACACTCGGCACGCTCAGCAAGGCGCTCGGTTGCGCCGGTGGTTTCGTCGTCGGCTCGCAAACGCTTATCGACTTTCTGCGGAACCGCGCGCGCAGCTTGATTTACTCCACGGCGTTGCCGCCGTCGGTGTGCGCGGCGGCGGCCGCGGCGGTGGACTTCGTGATGAGCGAAGAAGGCCAGCGGCGCCGCGATCAGCTTTGGCGCAACGTGAGTGAGTTGAAAAACGGTTTGTCGGCACTGGGCATTCAGAATGAATCGCGCAGTCCCATCATTCCGATTATCATCGGCGACGAGGATGCCGCAGTCGAAACCTCACGGAGGTTGTATGACCGGGGTATCTTTGTTCCGGCGATTCGCTTCCCGACGGTACCGAAAGGCAAAGCGCGTTTACGGGTGACGGTGACGGCAGCGCATACGAAAGAGGATATTCAAAAGTTTCTGTCAGGTCTGCGGTCCGTGGGAGCGACATTCCTGTCGCGACAGCCACATTCCGTCGCCTTGCGCAAGGGAGGGGTCTCCATTCCGGAAGAATGGTACTTTATGACGACTTGTGTGAACAAGCGTAGGCCTGTATTTGCAGATGCAAAGGCGGCAAAGCTTGTTATCGAGTCTCTGCTCTGGCTTCGCGATCGGGGGCGCATCCGTCTTCTAGGGTTTGTCGTAATGCCCGACCATCTGCATGTGGCATTTGCGTTACGGTCGCGGCAGGAATGCCGCTCCCACGAGACGAAGGAGGAATCGATTCCCAAGATGGAAGTTTCTGACGTGACACTCGGAGATGTGATGAAATCGCTAAAGGGATACACGAGTCGGATAATCCGAGAACAACTCAACCTGCAGGAGCCCTTGTGGCAGGACGGTTATCACGATCAGTTATTGCGCGATCACGCTGATTTTGAAAAGCGCCTCGAATATATGCACAGTAACCCGGTACGCAGTGGATTGATTTCATCCCCGCAAGATTATCCATTTTCGACTGCGCATCCCGATTATGAGGGCGAAATCGACTGGGCGTGGCTGGAAGCTGTCAGGACGCAGACTGATCGCGGCAGGAACGCCGATCCCACGAGCCACGAAGCATGACCACTCTCGCTGACAGGGATCACCGCTACCTCTGGCATCCGTTCACCCAGATGAGAGACTGGATGGCGGAGGAGCCCGTCATCATTGCATCGGGGGAAGGCGCAATACTTCGGGACACAAACGGGCGCGAGTACATCGACGCAAACTCGTCGATCTGGACGAATCTCCACGGTCACCGGCATCCGAGGATTACGCAGGCGATCAAAGACCAACTCGATCACATCGCGCACTCGTCCTTTCTCGGTCTCTCAAATGAACCGGCCATACTACTGGCGGAAAAGCTGGTGGAGATTGCCCCGCGCGGGCTGACGCGCGTGTTCTATTCCGACGATGGCTCGACGGCGATGGAAGTGGCGATCAAGATGGCGCTTCAGTACTGGCAGCACCGCAAGCAGCCGGAACGCACCAAATTTGTGGCGTTTGCGGACGCCTATCACGGCGACACACTGGGCGCGGTCAGCGTCGGCGGCATCGATTTGTTTCACGCGGCGTTCAAGCCACTGCTGTTCGACGTGATTCGCGTCAACGAGCCATCTGAGTTGGAGAGGATCATGCACGAGCACCACGAAGCGATGGCTGCCGTCGTAATCGAACCGTTGGTGCAGGGCGCGGCGGGAATGAAATTGTGGAAGCGCGGACTGCTCGCCGAATTACGGCGCCTGTGTACCGAGCACGGTGCGTTGCTCATCGTCGATGAAGTAATGACCGGTTTCGGGCGGACGGGAACCATGTTCGCCTGCGAGCAGGAGCGCGTAACACCCGACTTGATGGCGGTCGCGAAGGGTCTGACGGGTGGCTATCTCCCGCTGGCGGCAACGCTGACGACGGAAGCAGTGTTTGAGGCGTTCCTCGGCGACTATGGCGAGTTCACGACGTTCTTTCACGGCCACAGCTATACGGGTAACCAACTGGGCTGCGCGGCGGCGCTGGCGAACCTTAAGGTTTTCGAGGAGGAGCAGACGCTGGTGAAGTTGAAACCGAAGGCCGACCGACTGCGGGCGGGTCTCCAACCACTGCGCGAGTTGCCGCACGTTGGAGACGTGCGGCACATCGGGATGATCGCCGCCGTGGAATTGTTCAAGGACGTGGCTGCGAAGGAGACGTTTCCCCCGGCAGACAAGATTGGTATCCGCGTATGCGCGGAAATGCGGGAGTGCGGCGTCTTAACGCGCCCGATTGGCAACACGATTGTTCTCATGCCACCCTATTGCATTAGCGACGAGCAACTGGATCGGGTATTGAGTGTTCTTGCCGAATCCATCCGCAAGGTGGTAGGTTAGTCGCGAGAGGCTTCGCGTTAGTCCCAGCCGAGCTCGACGAGGCTCTCTTCGTCGATGCCGAAGTGATGCGCGACCTCGTGGATGATCGTGCGTGCAACCTCGTGGCGGAGAGCGTGTGGATCGTCGAACTCTTCGATGAGGGGACGGCGGTAGATGATGATGCGATCGGGCAGCGCCGAATATTCCGAGGTGCGTTCCGTGAGCGGAATGCCGGTGTACAAGCCGAACAACGTTTCCTCCGGCGGCACGCCCAATTCCGCGAGCAGTTCATTGCCCGGTTCATCCTCGATGACGATCTGCACGTTGTTGATGCGGGAGCGAATCTCATCGGGAATAAGCGCCAGCCCGTCTTCGACCAGCTTTTCGAATTCGCGCGTGGTCAGCTTCATCGGCTGTTTCCCGGGTCAATCTAACGTTGGCAGCCAGAAAGGCAACCCATGATTCGTCCACCAGCCGTGGCCGGTCAGTTCTACCCGGCGGCAGCGTCGGAGGTTGATCGCGAGTTGGACGCATTGGTCCATCCCGCCCCCACGAGACGAAGGGCCGTTGCCGTGGTGTGTCCACACGCAGGCTGGAAGTATTCCGGCCACACAGCGGGCCTGGTGTATTCGAATGTGGAAATCCCCGACCGCGTGATCCTCGTCGGGCCCAATCATCATGGTGTTGGGAGTCACTATGCGGTGTACAGCTCCGGGGCCTGGCATACACCTGTTGGCGATGTGCCCGTTGCGGAACCGCTGGCGTCTTCGCTTCTCGACAGTTGCGAATTGCTCGCCGAGGACACGCGCGCCCACGCGCAGGAGCATTCGCTGGAGGTTCAATTGCCGATGCTCTTGCGGGTGAACCCCAACGTACGCATCGTACCCATGTTGATCGGCGGCGGTTGGCCGGAAAGCGGGGGACGAGGCGAACTGAAAGAAATCGGCACAGCCATTGCGCAAACGATACGGGAAAATGGCAAGCCCGTGTTGCTCGTTGCCTCGACCGACCTGAATCACTACGAAAACCAGGAGACTTCGAAGATCAAAGACAAGCTGGTGCTGGACGCCGTTGTGAATCTGGACGAAGAGGCGCTCATGGACCGCGTGATCGACGTGGAGGTGTCGATGTGCGGCGTGGCGCCCACCTACATCGTGTTGTGCGCGGCGAAGAAGCTCGGCGCGAAGCGCGCCGAACTGCTGGAGTACCGCACCAGCGGCGATGTCAGCGGCGATTTCAGCAGCGTGGTGGGTTATGGCGGGGTCGTGATCGAGTGAGGGAGAGGCGGACGCGAGTTTGACAGCGTGCCACAAGCTTGCTAGAGTTTAAGCGCAGTTTGGTGGTGACGACATGATTACACTTACAGAAAACGCAACGAAGCATATCAAAACATTGCTGGCAGACCAGGGCGCGCAGGGCAAACCGTTGCGCGTGTACGTCGACGCGGGCGGCTGCTCGGGCATGGAATACGGCATGGCTTTCGATGAGAAGAAGGCCGATGACGCGGTGGTCGCGCAGGACGGCGTCGAGGTCGTTATCGATCCCATGAGCATGAATTTCCTGAAGGGAAGCGAGATCGATTACGTGGACGGGTTGCAGGGCTCGGGGTTCAAGATCAAGAATCCCAACGTGCATTCGAGCTGCGGCTGCGGAAAATCGTTCAATTGACAATTTCATAGGCAGATTCGTTTGGGGAGCCTTTCGGGGCTGAGATTCCGCACGAGGCGGGAGACCCACTGAACCTGACCCAGG
>JBGPVO010000017.1:0-12293 GCA_041491705.1 Verrucomicrobiia bacterium | reverse complement strand
GCTGCGTTCGCTCAATGACCTCCCGCACGCCCCGGAGACCGAAGGTATACACCGCATCAATGCCGATTGGCAACTGCACATGGCGGTCGTCGGGAAGTGTCCGATCCTCCCTCCCATACTCCAGGACGAGGTATTTCGCCTGATCCAGACGGCAATCGAACCAGTATAGTTCGCGTGGAATGTGCACTGGGGTGGGCATGTCGTTGTCCACACCCTCGGAGCGGGCGCAGAACGTCAACATGCTGCGCCGATCGCAAGGCGTCATCCAGTAGATCTGCTTGGGCACGATCACGAAATCGTCTTTCGTCGTGTGCGAGTTAACGAACACCATCGCCGCCTCGGCATCGGCTACCGATTGCTGCGTCCACATGTCGATTCGGGTGTGGAAATGATTCCACGCCCCTGAAGCCGACTGCAGACCGAAGCCGCCAAGCACAACGACCGCGACAGTCGCAGCCGCCGCGTCGCCGGACTTGAGCGCAAATCGTTTGACCAATTCCCCTGTCCATGCGAGCACGCCCGCAAAGCCCACGGCCATGAGCGGAAGAAAAATCGTCGCCGGATAGAAAAACAGCGGCACGTTGTTGAGTTTCTTGAACACGCCGTACATCAACACCAGCAACCAGAACGGCACCCACAACCGCAGTCGCCAGTCTCGCGTCGGTAGAAACACAAATCCGATCGTCGCCACCGTCAGCCACCAGTCGTGCCCCGACCACGGCAACGGGGGACCTTGCGTTGGCGTCTTGAAGCCGAGCGTCCAGACGTTCTCGACGAATCGCTCGACCTCGCCGCCAAATGTCGGCCGTACTTCGTTGGCGGCCACGCTGGTCAGTCGTCCCACCTGCGCCATCAATTGTCCCCATCCATGCGCCGCGCTGTACCACAGCACAAACAGCCCCGCATACGCACAGGCCAGCGCCCCCCCGACGACCACGTCCCGCCACGCGCGCGGCGATTTCCATTCGCGCCAATTCACCAACGCTACGGTGATCACCACGGCGCCAATCAATGGATACGTGAAATAATTCGTCGCTGTCGCCAACGAACAAAACACTCCCGCCCACGCAGCGTCCCGCAGACGCTTCTCCTGCACGTAGCGAATCAGGAAGCCGACCGTCGTCAGCGCCAATGTCCCGGCCATCGGGTGCGAGCGCACCCAGCGAAAATTGATATTCGCCTCCGAGTACACCAGAAATGCGGCGGCGCAGAGAAAACCAAAGGTCTTGTTCCGGAGCCGGGTGCCGATCCAAAACAACACCGCTCCCGCTGCCAACGCGGTTGCGGCGCCCAGCGCGCGCGCGACCACGAGATCCTCGCCGAACACGCGGAGTAATGCGCCGTTCAACAGCATGTAGAGTGGCGGATACGGGTAGGGAAAGATGAAATCGTTCACAATCGGCCCGACCCGTGGCGTCCCATGGATGAAGGTCCAGCATTTCTCCATCCACTCGCCTTCATCTCCATACCAATTCGGGTTGGTCCGCAGGTTAGGGAGGAACAACAGCGCCCACAGGGCCACCAACGCGATGGCGACGCTGCGTTCCCACTTTGTTTCGAACGGCGTCTTCATGGTCTGTTGATGACGTACACGCGCATCGGACCAAAGTTGGTGCTCGGGCCACCGAAGTTCACCCGACTGGCGTCAAAACTCGTCCGATTGTCATCCACGACGAGCACGACCGAATTCGTCCCGAGCTGGTCGCCATGGTCACGTAACATCGCCAGGAAGGGCAAGTCCAATTGCGCCGGTTCCGCCCGTTGCCAGTGATCCATTTGCAGCAGCCGGTTCTCCCTGACCAACTTCCCGGCGTCCGCGCGCGCCGCCACAAACTCCGCCGTCGCCTCCTTGAAGCCCAGCCCTGATCCATACGTGCCCTGTGCCCCGCCATACCGGCTCAAATACCGGTTCACATCCAGCATGAAAATGACGTTTCCCGCCGCAAACACCACCACTCCCGCAATCAAGATCTTTGCTGGCAACGCCCGTTGGCCCAGTGCCCCAAAAACCAGAAAATAGACCGGGTACAGAATGACGTAGTACGACAGATACGTCCACAGCCCGGCCACCAGATACACGGCCAACGGCACGATAAACCACAGCACGAGAATCCACGCCCTCTTTGATTCTTCATCCGCCGTCACATCGCGCCGAAATACGGCTTTCATGGATTTCGCGACGATGACGCCGAACCACGCCAGTGCGATGCAAAACGCCAACTGTTGCAGCGACGGCAGCCAGTCCCCCAAGGTGAGCGACGTGTCAAAATACCGGTTCTGCCCCCCGCCCTTGGCAGTCCAAATCCTGCCAGGGTCAAACCCTTCGCTCGTGCTCAACCCCAGCACATCTTCGATCTCGCCGGCATTCATGATCGCCAGCGCATGTCGCCACGTCTCCGTTGGTCGCCGCGGAAACGGATAGCCGCTCTGCGGACTGATGGTCATCCCGGGCGGGAGTTGCTCCCAGTGGGTGCCGCTTCTTTCTTCCGACATCCGTTTCCACTCGGCCCAGCCATTCTGCTGTTGCTCCATCACATACGGCAGCGCCAACACCGCCGCCACCGCCACGCCGGCGACCGCCCATCGCCAGTCGATTCTCGGGCGCAACAACACCAGAATCGCCACCGACGTCGCCGTCAAGGCAAACCCACTGTAGTGGATCTGGATCACGCACAACGGCAGGCACAGCACCCAGAAGACCGCCTTCGGTTTTTTCCCGAGAACGAGCGCGTGCGCCGCCCACATCGTCGCGGTGGCGAATACCGGGACGAAATCCTGCGCCCAGATTTTTCGGGAATAAATGACCGCCCATGGTGCCGTGGCGAATAACACTGCCGCCACCAGACCGGCCAAGGGGCTGTAGTATTTCCGCCCAATCCACCAGGTCGCGACCACTGCGGCCAGTCCCAACCCGGCGATCATCCCGCACACCGCCGCGATGCTCGAGGTGATGAAAAACATCGGGATCAACATCCAGCAGAACAGCGGAGGGTTCGGAATGCCCACGCTCGACATCAAACCGGACGTCGGCAACTTGCCTCCGCGCACGAACTCCAGCGCCCGATTCGCCGCAAACGCCTCGTCGCCCTTGAACTCCAGCAGTTCAAGATGCTGGTATCGCAGCCATGCGCCGACCGCGACTATCGCCGCCAGTATGAGCCATTCAATCTTGGCTGGGATTTGAATCCCGGACGTTGTGCGGGGTGCGTTCAGTGTGTCCTTGCCTTCACCGACCAGAGGACCTTTTGCGTCCGGTTGATTCGGAACAACTCGCCCCAGATTTTCACGGCGCGGCGCAGGTTGTAGGGAATGCGTGTGTCGGGATCGTGCACCCACTTCACCGCGACCTCGGCGATCCGGCAACCTTCGCGCGTCGCCACCACCAACATCTCGATGTCGAAAATGGCCGAGTTCGACATGACCCGCGGGAACACCTTCTGCGCCACTTCGCGTTTCATCGCCTTGAAGCCGCATTGCGTGTCGTGGATGCCATGGATGCAGAAGAGCTTCGTCCCGACACCGAACAGCTTTCCGGCCAGGGTGCGATACCATACCTGCGGCTGTTCCACGCGCGCGCCGGGCATTGATCGCGAGCCAATCGCCATGTCGTAGTTGTCGTGTTCCATCTTCCCCAGCAGCTTATCCGCTTCGGTGATGGGCGTGCTCTGATCCGCGTCAGTGAACAGCACGTACTGGCCGCGAGCGTCCAGCATGCCCGCCTTTACGGCGCCGCCCTTGCCGCGGTTCGGGTTGAGGTCGATCAGCCGCACCATGGAAAACGTCTTGGACAATTCGCGCGTCACTTGCGCCGTCCCATCCTGGCTGCCGTCATTGACGACGATGATCTCGAACGGCTGTCCCTTCGATCGCAGAAATTCGACGATCCCCGGCACAAAGCGTTTGAGTCGCTCCTGCTCGTTGTACGCGGGAATGACGACGGAGAGGTATGGGCGCGCTTCCATCGTCGGCTCAGGTGGCCTTGCGCAATGCACCCATTTCGCGCAGCTTCGCCAGCGCCTCGGCGGCGTAATCCCGGTCGAGTTTTTGGCCGCGGATCCACTCCACGTAATCGCGCACGCTATCGCGTGGCGTTTTGGTTGGCTGCCAGCCAAGTCGCTGCAGTTTCGCGATGTCCGATACGCTGTGGCGCGTGTCGCCGACGCGATATTCACCGCTGATGTTCGGCTCGATCTTCACGCCCAGGGCCTCGGCGATGATGCCTGCGAATTCGACGACGGTGTACCCGCGGCCGCCGCCGACATTGAAGACCTGGTAATTTGCCTCGTCGCTCTCCAACACGAGCCGGTTGGCGCGGGCCACGTCGCTGACGTTCACATAATCACGAAGCTGTTGGCCGTCCTCGAACACGGACGGGCGTTCCCCCTTCATCATCTGCAGTGTGAAAATGCGCAACACGCCCGAGTACGCGTTGCGAAACGACTGATGCAGCCCCTGCACGATCGAGTAGCGCACCGCGACACTCGGGATGCCGTAGTTGCGACCCAACGCGATGGCCATCAACTCCTGCGAGTATTTTGCGATGGAATACTGGTTCTTCGGGTTGGCGTGCGTCTCCAACAGTGTCAATGGTGTGATCGGCCCGCCGCACTTCGGGCAAACCGGTTCCCAGAAACCCTTCGCCAACCGCTGCGGATCGCGTCCGTCGGGAAACACTTCGCCGTCCTGCGCGCATTGGTAGCGGCCTTCACCATAGACAAACTGGCTGCTGGCGACGATCACCTTTCGCACCGGCAGTTTTTCCGCAACGATCAGTTCATACAATAATGCCGTGCCGACCGAGTTGACGTGGAAAAAGTGCGAAAAGTTCGGCAACAAATCCTGGTAGGCCGCCAGATGGATGACGACATCGATCCCGCGCAACGCCTTCGCCCAATCGTCGCGGTTACGCACGTCGCCCACCACGCGCTCGACGTCTGCCGACAACCAGTCGGGCCATGTCCCGTCGCCGGTGTGTACGGGCGGGGTGAGGCTGTCGAGCGCGCGGACATCATAGCCCGCGCGCAGGAGTTCCACCGCCGTGTGCGACCCGATGAATCCCGCCCCACCTGTGATCAGCGCTCGACCTTTGCTCATGCGCCTACCGGGAATGCGTTTCCTTCAGTTTCTCGTAGAGATAGCTCGTGATGATGTGGTCGAGAATCATGTGCGCATCCTCGACAGGTCCATACCCGTCCGACGGAACCACGAACGAAACATCCGCCAGCTTCGACAGGCTGCCGCCGCCGAATCCGGCCAGACCGATCACCTTCACGCCGATAAGTTTCGCTGTCTCGACCGCGGCGAGGATATTGGGCGAATTCCCCGAGGCCGAAATCGCAATGAGCACGTCGCCCCGCTGCGCCAGGTTCTTGAGCGGCTCGCTGAACACGTGGTTGTAGTCCGTGTCGTTGGCCCACGCCGTCATCAACGAGACGTTGTCGGTCAGCGCAATGACGCGCAACCGCGGCCACGGCGCGTCGCCCTTGTGGCCGAGCGTGCCCTTGCACAAGTCATTCATCATGTGCGACGCGGTCGCGGCGCTGCCGCCGTTGCCAATGACGAAGATCTGCCGCTGCTCGTCTCGCGCCTGTTCGATTGCCCGGATGACCTCATCGATGGCTTTCAGCGGGAGACGGTCAAGTACGTCTTTCAATCTCCTGATGTAATCCTTCGCAAACTCGCTTGCCGTTTTCATGGTTCAGTATCGTTGCAGGTTCAACACGATCACACTTCCCCCGCGCTCCAGACGAAAGGGCATTTCGCGCAAGTTGGCCAACGCCTGGCGTACCGCTTGCCGCTTGTTACTGGGCACACACAGCAGAAAAAACCCGCCGCCGCCGGCCCCGGAAATCTTGCCGCCGAGCGCCCCGGCTTTGACGGCGCGCTCGTAAATCTCGTCCAACTCACCACTACTGACGCCTACCGCGAGTTTTCGCTTCGCTTCCCAGCCCTGGTGCAGCATGGCGCCCAAACCGTCAATGTCTCCCGCCTCGATCAACCGCCGCACCTGGTGCGCCTGCTGTGTCATCTGCTGCAGCACCTCGGCCTTCTGACCGATGTTGGACTTCTGTTGGGAGAGGATGCTCGACGCCTGCCGTGTCTTGCCCGTGTAAAACAACATCAGCATGTTGTCGAGGTCTTCGAGCGCCGTGCGCGTCGTCTTAACCGCCGTGACCTTCACCTCCCGGCCAGGGCCAAACTCGAGGTAGCGTAACCCACCAAACGCCGCGATGTACTGGTCCTGCACGCCGATGGGTTTGCCGAGAATCTCGATCTCGATCTCGCACGCCTCACGCGCCAGTTGCTCGGTCGTGGGGGTGGCCCCTACATAATGATACAAGGTGTTCAGCACACCGACCGTGACGCTGCTCGACGACCCCAGCCCCGAACCCTCCGCGGGAATATCCGAGAGAAAGGAAATCTCGATGCCCTTCGTCACGCCGACCTTTCGCATCGCCTCGCGCACCAATTCATGCTCGATCTGATCGACCGACTCGACGATCTCTTTCTTTGTCCAGTTGACATAGATTTTTTCGTCGAAGCGTTCCTTGGCGATGCAGTACACGTACTTGTCGATCGCTGTGCTGACCACGCACCCGCCGTGTCGCTCATAGAAATCGGGAAAATCCGTCCCGCCGCCGGCGAGCGAAATTCGCAATGGTGTCCGCGTGATGATCAATTCAATGCACCCTGTTCAAAATCGTGCTGCTCTTTGGCGAGCCGTTCGGGCGTCCCCACGTCCTGGATGTACGCCTTGGGCGTCATCGCGTACACCGGCTGGCCCGCCGCCAACAGGTTCGGAAACACATCCTTCCCGAAATCGCAAAACCGACCTGCCGGAATCGCTTGCAGTACTTGCGGCTCGACCACAAAAATACCAGCGCTGATTAGATTTGTCGAAATCTGTTTCGGATCGGGTTTTTCGACAAAGCGCAACACCCGCCCGTTCAAATCCGTCTCCACCACCCCGCCCGTCCACGGTTCGGGCGACGCGAACAGTGCCACTGTCACCTGCGCCCGGTGCGCCCGATGAAATTCCACCAGCGGCGCGAAATCGACCCGCACCAGGTTGTCGCCGTAAAACACGATGAAGGCCCCATCACGCAATTCTTCCTCCATCTTCTTCACCGCGCCCGCCGTGCCGAGCAATTCCGGCTCGTGCGAGTAGGTGATGCTCACGCCGAACCTGCTGCCGTCGCCGAAGTAGCTGGTGATCTTCTCCGGCAGATGATGCAGGTTGACGATAAACTCGCGGATGCCCTGCCGCTGGAACAGTTCCAGATGATGTTCCAGCAACGGTTTGCCGCCAATCGGCACCATTGCCTTCGGCACGTCCAACCCCGCCGAGCGCAGCCGCGTGCCCAACCCCGCGGCAAGAATGAACGCCTTCATTTCCGCTCACGTCGCGGCGGAGGCGCGCTCGGTTCCCCGCTCCCGCTCTTCTCCCGCAGATACCGCGACAACATTGCCCACGCCTTCTGCATGGCCTTCGCGCGATGGCTGATACGGTTCTTCACCTCGGGCGATATCTCTGCGAACGTCTTTGTCTGGCCATCCGCCAGGAATAGTGGATCGTATCCGAACCCGCCGCCGCCGCGCTCCGCTTCAATAATCGTCCCGTTACAGATTCCCTCGACGCAATCGTACAGGCCGTTCTCGTCGGCAATCGCCATCACACAGCGAAATCGCGCCGACCGCTTGTCATACGCCACGCCTTCGAGCATCTGAAGCAACTTCTTGTTGTTCTCGTGGTACGTCGCGTCCTCGCCCGCGAACCGCGCCGAGCGCACGCCCGGCTCGCCTTTAAGCGCATCCACTTCGAGACACGTATCATCGGCCAGCGTCAATTTCTTCGCCATCCGTGCCGTCTGAACCGCTTTCTTGACCGCGTTGTCGCGAATCGTCGCGCCGTCCTCGACAACTCCCGGCAGGTTGGGCAAGTCCGCCGCCGAGATCACCTCCAGGTGCAAATCCTGCAGCAGGGCGGCCAGTTCCTTGAGCTTGTGCTTGTTGCGCGTCGCAAGAAGTAGTTGCATGGCCGCGCATTATAACCCCCAACCGCCAAAAATGAAGAACAGAGTGTGTGCTGCCAGTTCGCCCGCCTGCAGCCTTGACGATATGCCCTACGGCGCTTACAATGCAACCCGGTTCGCGAGAAGCGCTAAGGGAATGCTTCATTGTGAAAGGGAAGCTTGTCAGAAGGCAAAGGATTTGGGGCTTGGCTGCATTGCTTCTCTTTGGCACGGGGCCGGGCCGGGCCGCGGGCACAATCGTCACCTACGGATCGAGACCGGCTTTTGACACCGCCACCACCGGCCTTACGACCATCGGCTTCGAGGGGATCGCCCCGCCGGATGGTTTCGTTCCTTTTGGGAATGCCGGAAGCCTCACGTTAAGCGGGGTCACGTTCCAGACGCATATCGGGGTGTATCTCTACGTTAACAGCTCTTCGTACTATACCGCTACCGACGGGCCTCCTGGTTACAATCTGGATTCGGGAGACTATCTGTTGGCCGGCAGTGGGGCTCCATCATTCCTTTCCATCGCGCTGCCCGTGTCCGCTACAGCCATCGCTTTCGACTTTGGCACTTTCGACAACTCTACGAGCCAGGTAACGATTAGCACAACCCCCGGTGGCGGCGTCCTGACCGCCAGTGCTCCCTACCCCACGCACACCTTTATCGGCTTCACTTCTCCGGTACCAATCTCCGCATTGCAGATCAGTGTCACGAGCGGGGACAGACAGGACACGTTAAGCCTGGATGGTTTCGCGTTTGGCACCGCGATCATTCCCGAACCCAGCACAATCGCGCTCCTCGGTATCGGCCTGACAATTCTGCTCGCATGCCAACGCAGGCGCTAATGTGCGCCGCGCCGCCTTCCCCACCCGCTGCCTGTTGATCCCGAATTTGCCTTGAACAATTCAAGGTTTGTCGCCGTAACTCTCACATCACAGTGAGCAATTCCGATATTTTTCCCTAAGAAAACCCTCGCTCACCCGTTATTCTAGTTGAGGAGCAACATGCAAGAAGGCGACGAGCCAAATCGGGCGGAGTGGATGCGGTCGGTGCTGGCGCAACACGAGCGGCCGCTGCTCCGGTACGCCACACGGATCACGGGCGACCTCGAACGCGCCCGCGACGTGGTGCAGGACACATTCCTGCGTCTCTGCCGCGAACATCCCGAGCGGCTCAACAGTCATCTGACCGAATGGCTGTTCACCGTCTGCCGCAACCGGGCGCTTGATGTCGTCCGCAAGGAAGCCCGCACGCGACCGCTTACGGACCTCGATCTGTCATCGCGCCAGAGCGCCGATCCATCGCCGGCACATTCCGCTGAGCGACGGGAAACCGCCGGCGACGTCCTGCGCGCCATGGACGAGTTGCCCGCCAACCAGCAGGAAGTCATCAGGTTGAAATTCCAGAACGACCTCAGCTACCGCGAAATCAGCCGCATCACCAAACTCTCCGTCAGCAACGTCGGTTTCCTGATTCACACCGGCATCAAAACGCTCCGCCAGCGTGTCCGCGCCCTCGAAGGAGTGTCGCATGAAGATTGACCCCAACGATCCACGCCTGACCGCCTACGCGCTGGGCGAACTCGACGCCGTCGAGCGCGCCAAGGTTGAGGCGCTGCTCAAAGACGACGAATCTGCCCGGCGCGAAGTCGAGACGATCCGTCGCGCCGCGAGCATGGTCGCCGACGAATTGCAGTCCGAGCCCTGCCCGCGCCTCAGCCCCGAACAACTTGCCGTGATCAACAATCGATTCGCCATACACGGGGAGGAAACGCGTCCGTTTCCTTGGTGGCAAATCTTCGGCTGGGCTACGGCCCTCGGCGCGGCAGCCGTGATTGCTATGATGATGGTCCCGGCGCTCAATCGGACACGCGAGAAGCCACGCGGTTTCGTGCCACAAGAGGTCAAACTTGAACCGCAGTCTGCGGATGCAGTCGCTTATCACAAGACCAAAAGCGCATCAGCCCCGATGGGCCAGCCTGCGCAGCCGCTGCAGCTTTCACAACCAGCGGCTCCGCCAGAACGTGACTGGGAATCGTCCCGCCGAACCATGGCATTGCCAGCAAAGTCCGTCGGGATCACGGTGCGGCAAAAGAGCGGAACCTATACTTACAATAATCCGCAGACACCCACGCCAGCCGACGTGGCCGGAAGTCAAGTCGTGATGAACGATGACAAAGTGCGGCCGTTTGAATTAGGTGGCAGGGCTCCTGACACGGTCACCGGGTCTACAGACGGCAATCGTACTTACTGGTCGGATGGACAGCAGGCCCAGAGTGCGGACGCGGGCCTTCGCCGCGGCGAAGAGGCTTCGGCCACGCAGGCGGGGGAGGGCCTCATCATTTATCGGGGTACAGAGGCACGCAGCCTGCCCCTTCAAGATGAATCGGACGCGAGGCCGCATGGTTCATCCGGCATCATGCTCAGCAACGGCGACGTCTATCGGATGAGACAGTCTCCGGCGCCGCCCTCGACCGAATCCGCGGAATCGTACACGCACCCGGTTGAAAACTCGTTCGTTGCCGTCGCGCAAAATCCGCTCTCCACGTTCTCGCTCGACGTGGACACCGCATCGTATGCGAACCTTCGGCGGTTCCTGAACCAGGGCACGTTGCCGCCGCGCGATGCGGTGCGGATCGAGGAAATGTTAAACTACTTCCCGTACGATTATCCGGCACCGCGGCGGGGCGACCCGTTCTCCTTGTACGTCGAAATGGCCGAGTGCCCATGGAATTCGGCGCATCGGCTCGCGCTCATCGCCCTGAGGGCCGGGGACGTTGCGCCTCGCAAGGTCCAACCGATGAATCTGGTCTTCCTCATCGACGTGTCCGGCTCAATGGCGGATCAAAACAAACTGCCACTCGTGAAACAATCGCTGCGGCTGCTCGTCGAGCAACTCACCGCGCGCGACCGCGTCGCCATCGTCGTGTACGCGGGCGATTCGCGCGTGGCGCTCCCATCGACGCCCGGCAACGAGAAGGAAACCATCCTGGAGGTCATCGACAGCCTCGAAGCGAGCGGCTCGACAAACGGCGGCGCGGGCATTCAGTCCGCCTATCGCGAGGCTACCTCCCACTTCATCGGGGGCGGCGTGAACCGCGTCATCCTGTGCACTGACGGTGACTTCAATGTTGGCATCACCGACCAAAACCAGTTGGTGCGGCTGATCCAACAGCAGGCCCAGAGCGGCGTGTTCCTTAGCATTCTCGGCGTGGGCATGGGCAACCTGAAAGATTCGACCATGCAGAAGCTCGCCGACAAGGGCAACGGCAACTATGCGTACATCGACACTCTCGATGAAGCGCACAAGGCGCTCGTCGAGCAGATGCACGGCACGCTCGTCACGGTCGCGAAGGACACCAAAGTGCAGATCGAGTTCAATCCCACGCGCGTGCAGGCGTATCGGCTCATCGGCTATGAGAAGCGCATGTTGCGCGCGCAGGACTTCAACAACGACCGCAAGGACGCCGGCGAGGTTGGCGCGGGCCATACCGTGACCGCGCTGTATGAAATCGTGCCCGCTGGAGCGCCCGCGATTCCCGGGGTGGATGCGCTGAAGTATCAACCCCGCTCCGAGCGGGGCGACTTCACTGACGAACTGATGACAGTGAAGCTGCGCTACAAGGAGCCTGAAGCCAGCACAAGCCGATTGCTCACCGCTTCCGTGAGAGACCAGCACAACTCGTGGCGCGGTACGTCGAGCGACTTCCGTTTCGCCGCCTCGGTGGCCGCGTTTGGGCTGGTGCTGCGCGACTCGCCGTACAAAGGGGCCGCGAACCTCGACCTCGTGCGGCAACTGGCCGAAGGCGCGCGGGGACGCGACCCGAACGGCTACCGCGGCGAGTTCATCAGCCTGGTCAATCAAGCGCACTCCCTCCGCGGCAACGTCGTGCCGGACGATCCATAGGCGATCACGATTCCGCTTGTTCGTTTCCGGCGGCGCGGCGTATTCTGCGCGCTCTCAGATGAACCAGCTTCAAATCCTTTACCTCGTCGCGCTGTTGATGGACATGAGCGTGGCGGGGGTGACGTTTGCGATCAGCCGGCGGGCGGCGGAGTTGGGCGCCAGCGCGTCGGAGCTCGGGTGGCTGGGCGCCGTGTGGATTGGCGTGTACGCAGTGTTCGCGCTGGTGACGGGACGGTTCTCCGATCGCATCGGCCGCCGCAGATTGGCAATCACGGGTTGCGTCATCTCAACCTGTATGGCGTTGGCGTGTTCATTCACAACCCGCATCGAATTGTTACTGGTACTTAGCGGAGTCTTTGGCGGTGGACT
>JBGPVO010000016.1:0-12688 GCA_041491705.1 Verrucomicrobiia bacterium | reverse complement strand
TATTCTCGGGCTACTTCCAGACGCTCGATCAACTCCAGAAGCTGGACACCCAGCGGCGCAGCCCGATCAGTGACTACCTCGATCAGTTCGATCACTGAAGCGCGCGCAACAGCGTTTGAATCTTCTCCCGTTGTTCGCGCAACTGTTGCTGCTTGTCCCGCTCCCGCTGCACGGCGACGGGCGCAGCCTTGCTGACGAAATTCTCATTCGCCAACTTCGCATCTGTCGCCGCGAGTTGTTTTTCAGTATCCGCCAACTGCTTCGCCAAACGCTGCCGTTCTGTATCGATGTTCACAACGAGGTCCCCGACATCCATGGTGATTGACGTAGCACTGGAAACGGGGCCACCGATTTCCGACGCGATTACAACGGTTGGCTTACCCGGCGGAGGCTCATAGTTGTGGTCAATCTTTACGTCCTCTGCGTTGAGCAACCTCTTCAAGAAGGCGATCTCGCTCCGAAGGAATTCTTCGTTGCTGACGGCCTTGATGATAAAAGCAACTTTCGCTTTCGGATCAATTCTCTGGTCACTCCGCAGTTGACGGCCAGCAGTAACAAAATCATATAAGTCGTTCACTTGGGAAACGACCTTGTCTGTCATGCCCTCAATCTCTCGCGGCGTCGGCCATGGGACGAGCTGAATTGTGCCGGCTCCGCCCGTGCCCGCCCAGAGTTCCTCGGTGATAAATGGCGCAAACGGATGGAGCAGGCGCAGAATATTGCCCAACACTTCGTCGAGCACTTCGATATTCGGGGAAACTTTGCTCGCCTCGATGTACCAATCGCAGAAATCACCCCAGACAAAGTCGTAGAGTTCCTTGGCCGCCTCGTTGAATTTGTATTCGTCGAGCGCTTGGCTGACGGCGGCGATCGCCTGGTTCATCTCGAACTGGACTTTCAGGTCATGCGCATTGTGCTGGGAGGGCGAGGCTCCCGCCGAGCCGCGATTCGCCTTCTGCATTTGGATGAACCGCGCGGCGTTCCAGAGCTTGTTCATGAAGTTGCGGCCGACCTCACAGCGTTTTTCGTCGAATAAGATGTCCTGTCCCTGCGGCGCGATGAGCATGAGGCCGAAGCGCAAACCGTCCGCGCCGTACTTGGCGATGAGATCGAGCGGGTCGGGCGAATTGCCGAGCGACTTCGACATCTTGCGGCCAATGGTGTCGCGAATAATGCCTGTGAAATACACGTTGCCGAACGGCTTCTCGCCCATGTACTCGTAGCCCGCCATGATCATGCGCGCGACCCAGAAGAAAATAATGTCCGGCCCGGTCACGAGGTCGGTGGTCGGGTAGAACTTCTTGAGCACGTCCGACTTCTCCGGCCTGTCCCGAGCAACGTCGAGGGACCAGCCCATGGTCGCGAACGGCCACAGCCACGAGCTAAACCACGTGTCGAGCACATCCGGGTCTTGCTGCCATCCTTCGCCCTTCGGTGCTTCAAGGCCACAGTAAATCTCGTCGCCGCGATACCAGACAGGGATTTGATGCCCCCACCAGAGCTGGCGGCTGATGCACCAGTCTCTGATCCCTCGCAACCAATGCGTATAGGTCTTCGTCCAGCGCTCGGGGTAGAACTTGATCTCGCCATTCTCGACCGTCTCAGTGGAGTGGGGGACTTGTGGGTATTTGAGAAACCACTGCTCGCTCAAATACGGCTCGATGGGCACGTCGGTGCGCTCGCTGTAGCCGACGTTGTGTTCGTACGGCTCGGTTTTCAATAGCAAGCCGTCTTCCGTAAGTTCTTTTACGACCGCCTCGCGCGCCTCCATGCGGTCGAGACCCGTGAACGGTTCACCCGCTTCCTCGGTCATCTTGCCGTCGGGGCCGATGACGACGGTGAAGGGCAGATTGTGGCGCAACGCCATCTCGTAGTCGGCGACGTCGTGCGCGGGCGTGACTTTTACGCAGCCGGTGCCGAACTTCGGATCCACCGCTTCATCCGCGATGACGGGAATCTGCTTGTTCTTCAGCGGCAACAGCAGCTTCTTGCCGATAAGCTTCTGGTAACGCGCATCGCTCGGATTCACCGCGACGGCCTCGTCACCGAGCATGGTCTCGGGGCGCGTCGTCGCGACCACCATGAAATCCTTCGGATGCGGCTGGCCCTTGGCATCGAGTACCGGGTACCTGATATGCCACAGGCTGCCCGCCACCGTTCTCATGATCACTTCTTCGTCGCTCAACGCGGTGCGGCTGACCGGACACCAGTTGACCATGCGTTTGCCGCGATAGATGAGGCCCTTCTGGTAGAGATCGACGAAGACCTGCAGAACGCACCGCGAGTACGCCTCGTCCATCGTGAATCGTTCACGCGTCCAATCACACGAGCAGCCGAGTTTCTTGAGCTGCTGGTTGATGATGCCACCGTGCTTCTCCTTCCACTCCCAGACGTTTTCGAGGAACTTTTCCCGACCCAGATCGTCGCGGTGCTTCATGACGCCCTGTTTGCGTAGCGCCTTCTCGACGACCGTCTGCGTGGCGATGCCCGCATGGTCGGTGCCCGGCAGCCAGAGCACTTCGTAGCCCTGCATGCGTTTTCGCCGCGCGAGGATGTCCTGAATCGAGTTATTGAGCACGTGGCCCATCGTCAACACCCCCGTCACGTTCGGCGGCGGCTGGACGATGGAATAGGCAGGTTTCGTGGACGCCGCGTTGGCGGTGAAATGACCCTTCGCCAGCCAATCGGCGTACCACTTCTCTTCGACCAGCTTCGGGTCGTAAGCCTTCGGGATTTCTGTTGGCGCTGTGCTCATGCGGCGGCAAACTATGCGAACACTTCGCCAGATTGGCAAGTCCCGAAAATCTTCGGGACACGCCTGCGGTGTGGATCGCGCCATACTTGCGTGCCGCGTGGCTTGCGTGTACTCTCTGGCGGCCATGACCAACGAGGAACGCAAGCAGGTTGTCAGGGAATTGCTGGCCAAGGGCCAGACGCTTTCGCAGATTCAGGATTACCTGCACAAGGAGAAGAACGACCCCATCACGTACATGGGATTGCGGCTGCTGCTGTCGGAAATGCCCGACGTGAAGTTGCCGGAAAAAGAGCTGCCGAAAACCGTGATACCGCCGCAGTCAGCGCCATCGGCCGGCCCCACCGCGAAGTCAACCGGGGTCACCAAGGAATCGGAATCGGTCGGCGGCAAACTGTCCATCAGCGTGGACCAGGTGCCTGCGCCCGGTGCGATGTTGAGCGGGTACGCCCGGTTCTCCTCGGGGGCAAAGGCGCATTGGTTCCTCGACGAGATGGGGCGCTTGGGACTCGAGCCGGAACTCGGCGCGAGCAAGCCGACCCAGAAGGACATGCAGGAGTTCAGCACCGAACTCCGCCGCATGTTGCAGCAAACGGGCGGAGTATAGTTTGCCACTCTCATCGCGGACCGCAGCGATGGCCACCACCGAGACAGCGGCCCACCAGAACCTCAAACACCTGGCACAGCGTTGGGCGTAGCGGCACGGTTATTCAGCCATTGCGACCGAAGTGCAATTGCCCAAATCAGCGTTTCGGGCCGATGTGGTGGCGTACAAACGTGCGGAAATCGGCAGCGACGCCGAAATCGGTGAGACCACGGTGTTCGAGTGCAAACAGGCGCGCGCCGATTTCCTCAAAGACTCGTACGCCACGGACGCGACGCGACGGCGTCTGGTCGAACTCGACCAGCGGCGGCAGACGTTGGAGCGATTGCTGAAACTGCATGTGCCGTCGCTGCGCCGGGGTGAATCGCTGTTTGCGGAATTCGATGCGGTGGATCTGCGGGGACTGGAGCACAAGGCCTATCGGCGAGTGCTGCGGGAAATCGATACGTTGCAGCGGCGACTGTTCGGTAGGACGAAGTTCGACAAGCTGATGCGGTACCGGTGCGCGAGCCTGAATTACCTCGTCGTGGAGCCTGACGTGCTCGGATCACACGAAGTGCCGGCAGATTGGGGGTTGCTGGTCCAGCGCGGTGGAGAACTTGTATTGGAGCGCCGACCATGCCAGCAGGAGGTTGATGCGAGGGATCGTCTGCGACTGCTGGAGCGAATTGCCGCGAAGGCGGGCACACACGCCACGTCAGAAAACGTCAGTGTTTTACAATCAGCAGAACGCCCGTCAGCACAACGATGAACGCCAGCGCCAGCAACAGCTTTTTCTCCATGGTTGTGAACGCAGGCGTATGGCCGTGATCGGGTCGAACTCGTCGTGTCGTAAACATTCCTCGCCTCCGAACGCTGTCCAAACAAACGTATCAAGCCCGACTTGAGGCGGAGCGCATCATGGCGCTGCGAGGCTGTATTTTCCGAGCGCAAGGTTGGTTTGTCAACGGGTTTTTCGGGGAAGTTCGAACTCGGAACGCAGGATGCCGTAGAACTCGGTATCGATGAATCGCTCCCACTTCCTTACGTTCTGGCGAAAGTGGCCCTCGTGCTGCATTCCGGCTTTCTGGATGACGCGCCCGGACGCCGGGTTGTGGCTGAAGTGGCGCGCGTGGACGCGGTTCAGCCGGAGTTCGGTGAACGCGTAACGGAGGACGGCTTGGGCCGCTTCGGTGCAGTAGCCCCGGCCCCAAAACGGTTTGCCGACCCAATAACCCAACTCGGCATTTTCGTGATCGAGGTTGAGAGTGAGACCGATCGCGCCGATGAGTTCGTCGCTTCCCTTGAGTGTGATGGCAAATACGACCTCGATGTTTTTCTCGAAGCGCTCCTGATGGCTCCCAATCCAGTGTTCAGCCATGCCGTCCTCGTACGGGTGCGGAATGTTGAGCGTCGTGGCGGCAATGGCCTTGTCGCCGGCCAGAAGCTGCACGCGCGGCGCATCACTCAATTCGAACGGGCGAAGCACTAATCGCTCGGACTCAAGCGACGGGCGTTTCTTTGGTGACGGAGTCGCCAATGCGCACCTCTCCTCCGTGGATCACGCGGGCATATAAACCGCGCAGCCGGAGGGTGCAGCCCTCGGGCGAATTGACCAGATCTCGCGTCGCCTTTCCGTATCGCCGCTCGAATTTGCTGCAGCCCGTGTGTGGGGAATTCGTGACTTCAATCACAGCCTGGCCGATGCGCAGTCGCGTCCCTGCGGGAAGATTGCTCTCGTGCAGATCGAGATCGACAATCAGGTTGTCGCCCGCAAGACTCATGCGCTCGGTTTCACCCGCAACGGCTTCCAGGAACCGCGCGTTCATCACGGAAACCTGCGACAACGGATTGGCATCGGCCTTTAAGTTCCAGCGGTCGCCCTCGACGCCGTTGCCCGTGCTAAGCAGTGCCTGTGGCGGCGTCTGACGTTGCTCGCCGGGCAACCGCAGCACGATCAGCTTCAACACGCCGCCGTCCTTCGGGCTGGCGCGAACGAAATCAACAAGAGCGCGTGTGTCCATGGAGTGGGAGATGCTTCGCTTCGCTCAGCATGACAACGCCAGCCGGCGTCACTTCCGTTTTTCGTCCTTGAAGAGCTTGTACTCGACGGAATCAACGAGCGCTTCCCAACTGGCCTCGATGATGTTGTCGTGCACGCCGACGGTGCCCCACGTGTCCCGGCCATCGGTGCTCTCGATGATGACCCGCGTCTTGGCGGCGGTGCCGCTGGCGCTGTCGAGGATACGGACCTTGTAATCGATCAGTTGCACCTTGGCGATCGACGGGTAGAAGTTCGTCAACGCGGCACGCAACGCATTGTCCAGCGCGTTGATCGGGCCATCGCCCTCGGCCACGGTGTGGACAACCTTGCCGCTGACATCGAGTTTCACACTGGCTTCGACGATGTCGAGGCCGTCGGCGCCATTCTTGTCCATGATGACCCGGTAGGCGAGCAGCTTGAAGAACGGCTTGTGCCGCTTGAGCAGTTTCTGCACGAGGATGTGGAAACTGGCATCGGCGGCCTCGTATTCGTACCCCGCGTGTTCGAGCTGCTTGAGCTGCTGCAGAATGTCGTGTACCTCGGGCGTGTCCTTGCTGAGGTCCATGCCGAGTTCGTGCGCCTTCATCAGGATGTTGCTGCGCCCGCTGAGCTCGCTCACCAGCACGCGGCGGTGATTGCCGACGGTCTCGGGCTCGATGTGCTCGTAGCTGCGCGCGACTTTTTCGATGGCGTTGACGTGGATGCCGCCCTTGTGCGCGAAGGCCGTCGCGCCGACGAACGGCTGCCGGATGTCGTGGCGCACGTTCGCGAGATCGTCGACAAACATCGACAGATCCCGCAGCCGGCGGACGTTCTCCTTCGAAATGCACTCGTAACCCATCTTCAACACGAGGCAGGGGATGACGCTTGTCATGTTGCAATTGCCCGTGCGCTCGCCATAGCCGTTGATGGTTCCCTGAACCTGTATCGCGCCGGCTTCGATGGCCGCCAGCGCGTTGGCGACGCCGACACCCGAATCGTTGTGGGTGTGGATGCCGACGGCGCACTTCACTTGTTTGATGACTTCGGCGGTAACGCGCGCGACCTCGCCCGGCATCGTGCCGCCGTTGGTGTCGCATAACACGATGATATCGACGCCCGAATCCTGCGCGGCCTTGAGCGTGGCCATTGCGTACCGCGGGTCGTCCTTGTACCCGTCGAAGAAATGCTCGGCGTCGTAGATGACTTCCTTCCCGTGCTCCTTAAAGAAGCGCACCGAATCGCCGATCATTGAGAGGTTTTCCTCGGGCGTGGTGCGGATGACTTCGGCGACGTGCAACGACCACGTCTTGCCGACCATCGTCACGACGGGCGTGTTCGCCTTGACGAGCATGTCGATCTGCGGGTCGTCCTTGCACTTCGTGTTCGCGCGGCGCGTGCTGCCGAAGGCGGCGATCCGCGCGTGCTTGAACTTCCGCCGGGCCGCCTCGGTGAAGAAATCCATGTCCTTCGGGTTCGAGCCGGGCCAGCCACCCTCGATGTAATCGATGCCAAACGCATCGAGGCGCTCGGCAATGCGAATCTTGTCGGCACTCGAAAACGAGATGCCTTCGCCCTGCGCTCCATCACGGAGCGTCGTATCGTAGAGGTAGATTCGCCTGCTCATGCCAAGGGGAAAGACTAAAACCAACCGCCCCGCCCGTCAACAGTGCACTTACCTGTCGCCACGGCGCCCGATTGCATCTCCGCTGGCTGTGATGACCCATTACGGGCCGTCATGCCCCGACTCTGACCGTGCCATAAACCTGCGCCCGTCTCCCTTCGAATCAGGCCGGGCCCGTTTCGCAAAATCATACATTTTCCCGCCGCCACCATCGTTGTCATCCCTGGCGTCCCCCCGTTATCCCTCTGTTTGAACCATCGACCTGATCTCATCAGGCCCCAACCGTAGCACAATTCCCCAAACCCGTGTGTGAGCTTTGGAAGGTTTATACAGCTTTTCTTTGCACACAGCCGACCATCGCGTACGGCCCCCAATGTATTCCTCTCGGTTGACCGGGACGCAGAACTTTGCCTCGACTTATGCCGACAGTCTCGCTTAACTTGGTCGAAGCCATGCGCCAACGTGCTGTGTCCCCGGCGCGGCTGACAAGGAGGAGGAGATGATGCAGAGTGCGTTGCGGTCGTCGCGTCTCGTGCTAGGATTCGCGTGCCTCTCACTATGCTCTACAACTCACGCTCAATTCAGCAGTGATTTCCAGACCAATGTCATCAGTGGCGTGACGAGCAACTGGTCCGGCGATTACGTTGTCGGCAGCAATACAGTCTTCGACCTGCTGCGCATCGAGAACGGCGGGGTGTTGTCCGTTGCCGTCACCTATCCCGGCAGCATTAGCGTCGGTTACGAACCTTTTGCCACCAACAACTCCCTTATTGTCAGCGGTAGTAGCTTGATGACGAGCGACTTCGGCATTATCCACGTTGGCCATTCGGGTTCGGGCAATAGCTTGGTCGTCAGCAACGGTGCGACCGTGACGAGCTCGGCCGGCTTCGTGGGCTACAACGGCGGAGCTGACAACAACCGCGTTGTGGTGACGGGGAAAGGGTCAGTCTGGAGAAATGACTCTGACTTGGTCGTTGGTGAACTTGGATCAAGCAACAGCTTGGTGATCAGTGATGGGGGGGTGGTGCTCGGGGGCGGTTTTGTGGGTGACGAGTATGGTCCCACATTCAACAACAGTGCATTGGTCACAGGCAGCGGCTCGGTTTGGAGCAACGGCGCTATCAATATTGGCCCGTGGGGCATGGGTAACAGTTTGGTTGTCAGCAACGGCGGCGTGGTGATTAGCAGCTACGGTAACTTGGGGGGTAATGATCTCGATACCACCAACAACACCATCACGGTGGTCGGCAATGGCTCCCTGTGGCAGAGCAGCAGCGGCGTCCGCATCGACGGTAGCGGCAATCAACTCACCGTTGCCGATGGCGGCGCCGTGGTCGCCGCGAGTGTGTTTATGTTTAACGTGTGGCCAAATCCGGGCAACGCTGTCCAGGTTCTCGGTGGCAGCTTGATCGTGTTGAACGGCAGCATGACCATTCCTCAAGCCGGCATCGGCACGTTGACCATCTCCAACGGCATCGTGCAGGCTGAGAACATTATACTGGCGAACTTCCAAAACGGGACCGAAGGCACTCTGACAATGGCGAGTGGCTCACTTCTGGTCCAATCCGGGATGGTTGTTGGATACGGAGGCTGTTCTGCTACGGGCACGGTCGTCATTACCGGCGGCACGGGTGCGGTCACGAATGCAGCGCATTCGGCAGTGCTTGAGGTGCGCAGCGGGACATTGACCCAGACTGGCGGCACGCTGTTGATCGACACGCTCGTCATCACCAATGCGTGCGGGCGATTCGTGCACAGCGGGGGCGTGTTGTCGGTTGGCACGCTGATTCTCGACCCATCACTCGATGCGGATGGCGATGGAATGCCGAATGGCTGGGAGCAAGCCTACGGGTTCGATCCGTTGACGCCTCATGCCAACGTCGACAGCGATGGGGACGGCTTGACCGACTTGCAGGAGTTCCTCGCAGGCACTGACCCGACGAACAGTGCATCCGCATTCAGAATCACCGCGCTCGCGCAGGAGGGAGGCGATATCCGTGTGTCGTGGATGACCGGCATCGGCAAGACCAACGCGCTGCAAGCGACGAGTGATAGTCTGACAAACTTCACAGACCTCTTTGCAGTCACAAACACGGTTGGCTCGACCACGAACTATCTTGATGCTGGCGCGGTGACCAACTGGTCGACACGGTTCTATCGCGTGCGCTTGGTGCCGTAAGGTTTAGCCTCGGGATGCGGCGGAAGCATCGGTAAGCGCGCCGCTTGCCCGTCAACTGCGCACTTGTGACGCGACACCGCGGCGTCAGCCTCATGGCCAAGGGCAGCATGAATGTGTTTGACAAACCGGGAAGATCGTGAAAACTTTCACTTGGCGTTGTTGGCGCGGATGCAATGTCCGCCGCACCGTTTCGGGCCGTGAATGGAGGGGCGATGAAGGCGAAACGGTGGTATGCAGTGTTCGTTGGCTTGGTGCTGCTGACCGGCACCACCACTCACTCTCAAACCACCAATCGCTGGACGAATGACGTGGCCGGTACGTGGTGGTGGCACACGCCCGAGAATTGGTCAGCGGGCGCGCCGGCCAGCAACCAAAGGGTTCTCATCACCAATGCGAATACCAAGACCGTTCGCATCGCTGGCGTCGGCCCCGGCACGTGTTCCACGGTTAGCAATCTCATCATCTCCGCGCCGGTGGGCACGACCAACACGCTGCAACTCGACGACTTCGAGTCGCCGGGCGTGTTCGTCATTCGCGACAGCTTCACGTTGACCAGTGGTGGCGCGTTCGTGCAGAACGCGGCCACGGCGCGCGTGGACGCCGTCTCGTTGTTGCCGACGTTCACGGTGGACGGCTCTTTGCTGCTCAATGGCGGTCTGCTCATTGCCACGAACTTGTTTCTCTCGTCGTACATCGGCAGCACCGGCACCGGCCAGATGACGGTGTCGAACGGGTTGTGGTGGGCGCAGTCGGTTTACGTCGGCTACAGCGCCGGCTCGCGCGGGCTGTTGACAATTGCCGGTGGGACGAACGTGTTCGCGTCCAGTTTCAACATCGGCTACAACAGCAACGCCACCGGCACGGTGTACGTCACCGGCGGGGTCCTGTCGTTACCCTTCAGCACAAGTTATGTCGGTTATACCGGGGTGGGCTGCGCGACGGTGTCCAACGGACTGTGGAATTCGGGAACGCTCTACGTCGGCTACGGGGGCGGCAATTCCACGCTGACGCTGGCGGGCGGAACAACGATCGCGAGGAATCAGATGCTTGTCGGCGTGTTCGGGCGCGGCGCGGTCTGGATCGTTGGCGGGGAACTGATCGCGACCAACGGCACGACTTCCATTGCCGAGTACGAGCCCGCGTCGGTGACTCTCTCGAACGGCCTCTGGCGCGCGCGTGAAGTCTATTGCAGTTATGGCATCGACGGCATCGGCACCATCACCGTGGCGGGCGGCACAGCGAACTTCGGCTCGACGCTCTACATCGGCACTTTTTTAGCCAGTGCCACCGGCACGGTCTGGGTGACCGGCGGGGAATTGTGTGTGACGAATCTCCGGACCTACGTCCCCGCCATCGGCACCGGGCGGCTCACAGTTTCCAATGCCATCTACCGCGCCGGCGAGGTGTACGTCGGTTACGGCGGCAACGGCACGCTGACCGTTGCCGGCGGCACCAGCACGATGAACTTCCTGCAAATCGCTAGCGGCCTCAACACCACCGTCACCGTCTGGCTGACCGATGGCTCAATCACCGCGGCTCCCCTTTGGACCTCATACGTTGGCTACGGCGGTGCCGGTCAGATGACGATCTCCAATAGCGTCTGGCGCACCGACAGAATTGTCGTCGGTGTGTTTGCCGGCTCGCGCGGCACGTTGACGATTGCCGGCGGCGAGGTCACGGCCAACGGAATCGTCACCTACGGCGGGATGTTGATTGGCTCTGCGGGTTGCAACTCCACCGGCATCGTCTCGGTCAGCAGCGGGAAGCTGTTTGTGACCAATGTTACGCACGACGCCGTCCTCGAAGTCCGCAGCGGCACGTTCACGATCAGCGGCGGCTACGTGCAAGCCGACAAGATCGTCATGACCAACGCCTGTGGCCATTTCGTTCGCACCGGCGGCACGCTTGTCTACGACAGCGCAGTGCTCACGAGCAACCGTGACGATGACGGCGACGGCATCCCCAACGGCTACGAACAAACCCACGGCCTCGACCCACTTGACCCCGCCAACGCGACGGTTGATTCGGATGGCGACGGCCTGACCGATCTGCAGGAGTTCCTCGCGGGCACCGATCCGACCAACAGCCTGTCATCGTTTTGTATCACCGCCCTCGCGAAAGAGGGGGATAACATCCGCCTCGTCTGGACCACGGTGACTGATCGCTGGTATAATGTGTGGGCCGCCTTACCCACACCGGCTGGCAGTTATACGAATTCGTTTGGCCCGGCCCCGCTGAATCCGTCCCCGATTGCCGGGACACCAACCAACGTATTCTGGTTGGACGTCGGCGGCGCCACCAACACGCCCGCCCGCTATTACCGCGTCAGTCCGGTCCAGCCATAGGGAGAACAGCGTCATGAAGAAACTGCTCGTTCTGGTGTGCGTGAGTTGGACGATCAACCTGTCAGGTTCAGCGCTTGGCGTGGTCACTAACGCCACGTGGCTGGGCGGCGATGGCAATTGGAACAACAACGCCAAGTGGTCCAGTGGTGCCGCCCCCAACAACAGCGGCGGCAACAATTGGGCCGTGAAGATTGACGACGGCAACGCCGCCAGTTCCACGGTCACACAGACCACGGCCTCCATCACCGTCACGATTGACAAACTCGTGCTGGATGCGGACGACCGGTTGCGCCTCAACAATGGCGTCAACTTGATAGTGACCAACGGCCCCGGCGGCGGCGTGGTGACCAACTGCGGCACGATCACTCTCAACGCTACGAGCTCCAGCGGGGTCACTCTGCAGGTTAGCGGCGGCACGATCACACTGGCCGGGGGCGGGACAATCGCGCTGAGCAACCACCAGAACAACATGATCAGCGGAGGGACATCCACGGATGTGTTGATCAACGAGGACAACACCATCCAGGGTGCCGGCCAGATCGGCGACAACTCGATGGGCTTGGACAACCGCGGCACGATCAGTGCCAACCAACCGACCGCGCTGGTTATTAATCCCAGTTCGATGACCGTCGTGATCAATAGCGGCATTCTGCAAAGCACGAACGGCGCATTGCTGCGGCTGTATGACGGCGTCTTCACGAACACGCTCGGCACGATCCGCGCGCTGACCACGTCTACCGTCGAGGTCGATCAGGCGTCAATTGTCGGCGGACTGCTCACCTCCGAAGGTAGCGGTGCGATTCGCGCCGCCGTCGGCACCAGCGGCACCTTGGCGAGCATCCACAACACCGGCCAGTTGCTGCTGCCGAACGGCGCGAACTTCGTCCTGATCGGCACGATCACCAACGAGGGAACTTTCCAACTCGAATCCAGTGGGAGTGGCTCCGACTTGATCGTCGGCGGCGGCACGGTCACCCTCACCGGCGGGGGCACGATCACGTTTGGCAACCACGTGAACAATCGCCTCTACGGCGACGCCGCGACCGACTCGCTCATCAACGAAGACAACACGATTCAGGGCGCCGGGCAGATCGGCCTCAACAACCTGGGTGTGGACAATCGCGGCACGATCATCGCCAACCAACCGACGCAACTACTCATCGATCCCGCCGACGCCACCGG
>JBGPVO010000015.1:0-12792 GCA_041491705.1 Verrucomicrobiia bacterium | reverse complement strand
GAAAGAAAGCGGCGGTGAGAGCAAGCGATTGAAGTTGTTCTCCGACGCGCAGGAAGTGTTCTTCTGCCACGACGAACGCGACGTGAAGATACACGAACGCATTCGCTTGAAGAATCCGGACTACGGCCGCCCGACCGTGTACGGCGATTCCGTTTCGAAGGTCATTGAAACGACCGTCGGCCGTGTGATTTTCAACGAAATCTGGCCACCGGAACTCGGGTTCATCAACCGTGGTGTCAACAAATCGTCGCTGGGCGACATCATCTGGCAATGTTACCGCACCGCGGGGCACCAGAAGACGGTTGACGTGCTGGACAAACTCAAGGCGCTCGGCTTCGAGCACGCCACGCTCGCGGGGATTTCCATTGGCATCGAGGACATGATCGTTCCGAAGGAGAAGACCGTGGTGATCGGCGACGCGCTCAAAGATGTGGCCGACGTCGAGAAGCAGTATCGCCGCGGGATCATTACGGATGGCGAACGCTACAACAAGATCATCGACATCTGGACGCACGCGACGGACAAGATTTCCAACATCATGTACGCCGCGATGGAACACAATCAGGGCCGCGCGGAGCTGAACCCCGTGTATATGATGGTGGACAGCAAGGCGCGTGGCTCGCGCCAGCAAATCCGCCAGCTCGCGGGCATGCGCGGTTTGATGGCCAAGCCGTCGGGCGAAATCATCGAGCGCCCGATTCTGTCCAATTTCCGCGAGGGCCTGAGCGTGCTCGAGTACTTCATCTCGACGCACGGTGCGCGCAAGGGGTTGGCGGACACAGCTCTCAAGACGGCGGACTCGGGGTATCTCACCCGCAAGCTGGTTGACGTGGCGCAGGATGTCATCGTTCTCGAAGAGGACTGCGGCACGGTCAACGGCATTTGGGTGAAGCCGATCTATGAAGGCGAAGACGAAGTCGTCAAACTGAGCGAGCGGATCATCGGGCGCATCGCGGCGGAAGACATCCTGGACCCGATCAGCAAGAAGAAAATCGTCAAAGCGAACACGGAGATCGATGAAGCCGCAGCCGACGCAGTCAACAAGCTGGGCATTGAACGCATCAAGATTCGGTCGGTGCTCACCTGTGAATCGCGCCGGGGAGTGTGCGGGATGTGCTACGGTCGCAACCTCGCGACGGGCAAACTGGTGAAGCTGGGCCAGGCGATCGGCATCATCGCGGCGCAGTCAATTGGCGAGCCGGGCACGCAGCTCACGATGCGCACGTTCCACATCGGCGGCACAGCCAGCCAGGTGTTCAAGCAACCGCAGATCAAGGCAAAGAACGACGGCGTCGTTCACTACCAGGACTTGCGCGCCGTGCAACGGGCAGAGGGCAACTGGGTGGTGCTCAACAAGAACGGCCAGGTCGTCGTCAGCAACGACGAAGGCCGCGAGTTGGAACGCTATTCGGTTGTCGTCGGCGCCGAGATCGCGGCGGCGGACGGCGGTCGCGTGAAGAAGGGCGACGTGTTCGTGCAGTGGGACCCGTACAACGTACCCGTGCTTTCGGAAGTCGCGGGCATGGTCAAGTTCCACGACCTGATTGAAGGCATCACGATCAAGCGCGAGCTGGACGAAGCGACGAGCTTGATGGGCACGGTGGTCATCGAGCACAAGGAGGACCTGCATCCGCAAATCAACCTGGTAAACGACAGCGGCGACGTGATCGCGTTCTACGCGATCCCGGCGGGCGCGCATATTGTTGTCGAGGAAGGCGGTCGGATCGAACCGGGCGCGCTCGTTGCCAAGACCCCGCGAAAGGTTTTCAAAACGAAGGACATCACGGGCGGTCTGCCGCGCGTGGCGGAGTTGTTCGAGGCGCGCCGACCCAAGGACGCCGCCGAGATCGCGAAGATTGACGGCATCGTGGACTTCGCGGGCACGGTGCGCGGCAAACGCCGCATCATTGTGAAGGACCCGAAGACGGGCGCGGAAGAAGAGCATCTGATTCCGCACTCGAAGCACATCATCGTCTTTCGCGGCGACACGGTCAAAAAAGGGCAGCAATTGACCGAAGGCCCCGTGGTGCCCCACGAAATCCTGGAGGTCTGCGGTCCACAGGACCTGCAGGAGTATCTGGTCAACGACGTTCAGGAAGTCTATCGGTTGCAGGGCGTCGAGATCAACGACAAGCACATTGAGATTATCGTGCGACAGATGCTGCGCAAGGTGCGCATCGTCGACCCGGGCGACACGCGCTTCCTGTGGGACGATCAAATCGATAAAGTGACGTTTGAGGAAGAGAACAAGCGCGTGGCCGAAGCCGGCGGCAAGCCCGCCGAAGCGCAGCCGGTGTTGCTCGGCATCACCAAGGCGTCGTTGAACACAGAGAGCTTTATCAGCGCCGCGTCGTTCCAGGATACCACGCGCGTGTTGACGGAAGCAGCGACGCTCGGTCGCGTTGACACGCTACGTGGGTTCAAGGAGAACGTGATCATGGGTCACTTGATTCCCGCCGGGACTGGTTTTGGAAAGTATCGCGGTGTGAAATTGGTGCCGTTGGCGGAACCGGTCGAGCCGGTGCGGGAAGAGAAGATTGAGCCACAACCAGAGGAGGCCGTTATCTAAAGCAAGGCCTCCCAAAAGGGCTTGCGTTGCACGGGAGCGTGTGGTAGTTTTCGCGCTCCTTGCGTCACCGTGAATGTGGCGCTCAACGGATTAACAAATGCCAACAATTAACCAATTGGTTCGTAAGGGTCGTCGCCAACTGAAGGCGAAGTCGAAGGCGCCGGCATTGGGGTCATGCCCGCAACGCCGCGGGGTGTGCCTGCAAGTGATGACGCGTACGCCGAAGAAGCCGAACTCGGCGTTGCGCAAGGTTGCCAAGGTGCGCCTGACGAACGGTGTGGAAGTGATCGCCTACATTCCGGACGAGGGACACAATCTGCAAGAGCACTCGATTGTGCTGGTGCGCGGGGGACGCGTGAAGGACCTGCCCGGCGTGCGCTACCATATCGTGCGCGGGACATTGGACGCGATGGGGGTGGAGAAACGCCGCCGCAGCCGCAGCAAGTATGGCGTCAAACGCCCAAAAGACACAGGCGCGAAGAAAGACACAGCCCCGAAGGCCGCCTGAGCAATTTGAGAGTATTCGAGTATGCGGAGACGAAGAGCAGATCGACGACCCAGAGTACGTGACGCTCGCTTCAACAGCGAGACTGTCACACGGCTGATCACGTGCATCATGAAAAGCGGCAAGAAGTCCGTGGCGGAACGCATCGTGTACGGCGCGTTTGACCGCATTGCCGAGAAGGCCAAGGACAAGAGTCCGCTGGATATCCTGCAAACGGCATTGGAGAACGTGAAGCCGAGACTTGAGGTCAAATCACGCCGCGTTGGCGGCGCCAACTATCAGGTGCCGATCGAGGTGTCGTCCGACCGTCAGGAAGCGCTGGCGATGCGCTGGATGATTCAGTATGCTGGCGCCCGCAAAGGCACGGCGATGACCGATGCTCTGGCGTCAGAGATTTTGGATGCGTCCAACAATACAGGCGCATCCGTCAAGAAGCGCGAAGACACGCACAAGATGGCGCAGGCCAACCGTGCGTTTGCGCACTACCGCTGGTAGTCCGGAGGTGCAATTCCGCCACTGGGACGATCCACGGTTGTGCTTTCGTGTGATTTGGAGAAACAGCAGAGATTCGCAGTGAGAAAATGCAGGCCGTGTTAGAACAACCGAAACAGCCAGCCCAGCAGAAGGCGAGATCGTCGCCGGACAGACTGGTGCCGTTGGAGCGCACCCGTAACATCGGGATTTGCGCGCACATCGACGCCGGAAAGACCACGACGACCGAGCGCATCCTGTTTTACACCGGTAAAGTCTACAAGGTCGGCGAAGTGCACGAGGGCACCGCAACCATGGACTGGATGGAGCAGGAGCGCGAACGCGGGATCACGATCACCAGCGCCGCGACGACCTGCTTCTGGCGGGAACATCGTGTCAATATTATTGATACGCCGGGCCATGTGGATTTTACGGTCGAAGTCGAGCGCAGTTTGCGCGTGCTGGACGGCGCCTGCGCCGTATTCTGTGCGGTCGGGGGCGTCGAGCCTCAGTCCGAAACGGTCTGGCGTCAGGCCAACAAGTACAAGGTGCCGCGCGTCGCGTTTGTCAATAAGATGGACCGCACCGGCGCAGACTTTGAGGCGGCGGTTGCCCAGATGCGCGAGCGGTTGGCGGCCAATGCCGTGCCCATTCAAATCCCCATTGGCAAAGAAGCAGATTTCAAGGGCGTCGTTGATCTCGTCAAGATGAAGGCGCTGATCTGGTCGGGCGAAGAACTCGGCGCAACGTTTGATGCCGTGGACATTCCGGCCGATTTGAAGGCTGCCGCGGACGCGGCCCATGCCAAGCTCGTCGAAGCGGTGGCGGAAAAGGATGAGGATTTGATGCACCTTTACCTTGAAGGCAAGCAGATCAGCATGGAACAACTTCAAGCGGGAATCCGTCGGTTGACGATCAAGAATGAATTGGTTCCCGTGATTTGTGGCGCGGCGTTCAAGAACAAGGGCGTCCAGCCCCTGCTCGATGCCGTCGTCGATTACCTGCCTTCCCCGCTCGATATTCCGGACATTGTTGGAACCAACCCTGATAGCAAGCAAGCCGAGACCCGCTCCTCCAATGACAACGGCCCGTTCTGTGCCCTGGCGTTCAAGATTTGGACGGACCCGTACGCAGGCAGACTGATTTTCTTCCGTGTGTACTCCGGCAAAGTCACCAAAGGCATGACGGTGTATAATCCTCGCAACAACAAACGCGAGCGCATCGGTCGTCTGCTGGAGATGCACGCCAACCATCGTCAGGAAATCGAAGTGTGTTACTCGGGCGACATTGGCGCGCTCGTCGGCCTGAAGACCGTCACGACGGGCGACACGGTTTCAGACGATGACCATCCGATCCTGCTCGAATCGATCACGTTCCCCGAACCCGTCATTTCCATGGCCATCGAACCGAACACGCAGGCCGACCGCGACAAGATGTCCACCGCCCTGCAGCGGCTCGCCGAAGAAGATCCCACGTTTCGCCTTACGACGAACCAGGAAACCGGCCAAACCATCATTTCCGGAATGGGCGAACTGCACCTGGACATTATTAAGGATCGCATGTTCCGCGAGTTCAACGTCGGCGCCACCGCGGGCAAACCGCAGGTCGCCTATCGCGAAACGATCACCAAGCCCGCCGAAGCCGAAGGTAAGTTCATTCGCCAATCGGGCGGTCGCGGTCAGTACGGACACGCAGTCGTCACCGTCGAGCCCGGTGAAAAGGGCAGCGGCATCGTGGTCGAGGACGAGGTTGTCGGCGGCGCGATTCCGAGGGAATACATTGGTGCGGTTGAAGACGGCATTATCGAGGCGGCGCAGACGGGTGTGCTTGGCGGTTACCCGATGGTGGATATTAAAATCCAGATTATCGACGGCACTTACCACGAAGTGGACAGCTCGGAAATTGCGTTTAAGATGGCGGGCAGTTTTGCCTTCAAGGAAGCCGCACGCAAGGCAGGCGCCATCATGCTGGAACCGATCATGGACGTGGAGGCGATCACGCCTGAGGAACATATGGGTGATGTCGTTGGCGATCTCAACAGTCGCCGGGGGAAGATCAGTCATATCGAATCACGCGCGAAATCAACCATCGTGCATGCGACCGTGCCGCTCGCTGAAATGTTCGGGTATGCGACGGCGCTGCGCTCCCTGACCAAGGGCCGGGCCAGTTACTCGATGGAGCCGGCGGCATTTGAGAGGGTGCCGGAGAATGTTCTGGCACAGATTTTGGACAAGAAGGGCGGACACAAGAAGAAATGACCAACCAGCGCATACGAATCCGCCTCAAAGGCTACGACCATCGGTTGCTCGATCAATCGGCCCACGACATCGTCGAAACGGCCAAACGTACGGGCGCAAAGGTTGCGGGGCCAATCCCGCTGCCCACCGACATCTGGCGGCACACCGTGAATCGCTCGCCGCATGCGGACAAGAAGTCGATGGAGTCGTTCGAGATGCGGACGCACAAACGGTTGCTCGACATCATCGACCCGACGGCGAAAACCGTCGATGAGTTGAAGAAGCTGAACCTGCCCGCGGGTGTGGATATTACGATCAAGATTTAGTTATGGAACTGTTAGGCAAAAAACTTGGGATGGCACAGTTGTTCGACGCGAACGGCAATTTCGTCGGCGTCACGGTCATCGAGGCGGGGCCCTGTACGGTCTTGCAGAAGAAGACGCCTGAAAGCGATGGCTATCACGCGATACAACTCGGCCTAGGCGCGCGTAAGCAAAAGAATGCGGCCAAGGCGCTCATCGGGCATTGCAAAAAAGCAAATGCGGCCCCGGCACGCTTTATCCGCGAGTACCGGACCGCGGAGCCACTGCAGTTCAACGTCGGCGATGCGATCACCGTGAAGGAGTTTCAACCGGGTCAATACGTGGACGTCATTGGCACCGGCAAGGGCAAAGGTTTCCAGGGCGTCGTGCGGCGGCACAAATTTGCCGGCGGCGATATGACCCACGGTGCGAAGGGCTGGCATCGCCGTGGTGGCGCGATTGGTCAGCGCTTGTTTCCGGGCCGCGTGTTCCGTAATATGCGGATGCCGGGACACATGGGTGACCGCACCGTCACGACGCAGAACTTGCGCGTGGTACAGGTGCGCGAAGCGGAGAATCTGCTGCTCGTCGAAGGCGCGGTGCCCGGAGCACGCGGTGCGTTTGTCGTGGTTCGTCACGCCAAGAAGAAGACCAAGGCCGCAGCGAAGGCGGCGAAATAATAATGAAGCTGCCCGTAATCAATATTTCCGGTCAGAGCCAGGGTGAAGTCGAATTTGCCGACGCGTTGCTGATCAAGGACGGCAAGGGCACGCAGGCCGTGCACGACACGGTGACGGCGTACATGGCGAACCAGCGCCTCGGTACCGCCAGCACCAAACAGATTAGTGAGGTGCACGGCAGTGGGAAGAAGCCGTGGAAGCAGAAGGGCACGGGCCGGGCGCGGGCCGGGTCGTTCGCCTCGCCGTTGTGGCGTGGCGGCGGCGTGGTGTTCGGGCCGAAGCCGCGCGATTACACGATCAATGTGCCAAAGAAGGTGAAGACGCTGGCCTTTCGTAAGGCATTGAGCGAGCGGTTGCTGGCGGGCGACGTGGTGGTGGTTGATGAGTTGAAGTTGTCGAGCCACAAGACAAAAGACTTTGCGGGTATTGTCGCCAGAATTGGGGCCAAGAACGCGCCAACGCTCGTGGTCACTGACCTGGTAGACAGGAATTTGAAGTTGGCGTCGCGGAATCTGACGAATGTGCAGGTCGAACCGGCGGGTTCCGTGAACGTGTATGAGTTGTTGCGCTTCGAAAAGATTGTGACGACGAAGGCCGCGCTCGAGAAGCTCGGCGCGCGGTTGGGGTAAGACTGATGAAGGATCCATACGCCGTGGTCAAGACCGTGCGTGTCACCGAAAAGGGAACCGCGCAAACGGAAAGCCTGAACCAGTATCAGGTCGTCGTCGACAAACACGCGAACAAAGTGGACGTCAAGCGGGCGATGGAGCAGTTGTTCAAGGTCAAGGTGCTGCGCGTGAACACCATGCACGTGCGGGGCAAGGCGCGCCGCGAGCGCACCGTGCAGTTCGGGCGCACCCCCGGTTGGAAGAAGGCAATTGTCACCCTCAAAGAGGGCGATAAGATCGAATTGGCGTAAGGATTTATGGGACTCAAGACATTCAGACCGTTGACGCCGTCGCTACGCGGGACCGTGCTGTCCGATTTCTCGGAGATCACGAAGCGGAAGCCCGAGGCGAAACTCACGGTGGCCAAGCGGAGGACGGGTGGCCGCAACAATCTCGGGCGCATGACCTCGCGTGGCATTGGCGGCGGTCATAAACAGCGCTATCGCATCATCGATTTCAAGCGCGACAAGGTCGGCGTGGAAGCAGCGGTGGAAGCGATCGAGTACGATCCGAACCGTTCGGCTCGCATTGCATTGTTGAAATACAAGGACGGCGAGAAACGCTACATCATTGCGCCGATCGGCCTGCAGGTGGGCGCCAAGGTGATGAGCGGTCCCGACGCCGAGTTGGCCGTCGGCAACGCCTTGCCCCTGAAGAAGATTATTCCCGGCATGCCGATCCACAACATTGAATTGCACCGCGGGCGTGGCGGACAGATTTGCCGGAGTGCCGGGATGGCGGCCCAGATCACCGCCAGCGAGGGCGACTTTGTGACGGTGAAGCTGCCGTCGGGCGAGATTCGCCTGGTCAGCCGCGAGTGCTACGCAACGATCGGGCAGGTCGGCAACACCGATCACATCAAGATTATGCTCGGGAAGGCCGGACGAAACCGTTGGCTCGGTCGGCGTGGGATTTCGCGCGGGATGGCGCGCAATCCGGTCGATCACCCGATGGGAGGCGGCCAAGGCAAGAGCAAGGGCGGCGGCGGATGGCACCATCCGTGTTCTCCGTGGGGCAAGCTCGCGAAGGGCGGCAAGACGCGCCGCCGGAAGAAATACTCGAACTCGATGATTCTGGAGAGAAGGAAGAAATAGATGGGACGTTCCCTGAAAAAAGGCCCGTTTGTCGACGACCATTTGATGCACAAGGTCGAGACGATGAAAGCGAGCGAGAAGAAGCCGATCAAAACCTGGTCGCGGCGCTCGATGATTGTCCCCGAGTTTGTGGGGCATACGTTCCTGGTTCACAACGGCAGGGTGCACACGCCGGTGTTTGTGACCGAAAACATGGTGGGACACCGGCTCGGTGAATTCGCGCCGACGCGAACCTTCAAGGCGCACGGCGCCCACACGGAGAAGGCGGTCGCGAAGTAACGCGGCCCGGAACCAGTTGTGCCTGCACCCGGCACACGAACGAGAGTTTGTGCAGTTTGTTTGTTCTTTGCAGTCACAGGTCCGTTGGCGGCTGAGGGAGTGGAGCCGACGCCGGCAGCGACGACCGCGGCGGCCGATGAGTTGCGCTTGTTGGTGGAGAAACTGACGGGCGACAACGAGCGGCTGAAGACGGATCTTGAGCAACGCGAAACGATTATCCGTCTGTTGACGGAGAACCTGGCGGTTGCCCGGACCGAGAGCGAGCTGTTCCAGAAGAAATGGAGTGAAACACGGCTTCGCGCACAGGCGCTCGGCGTCAACTTTGCCGATGACAGCGCGGGGCAGGTGCAACGGCAACTGGTCGAGAGCGTACGGGCCTTGTATCTTGCGGAGGCCGAACGCCAACGGTTGGCGGAGCAATTGCAGCGGTTGCTCGACGTTTTCGAGACGCACGGCGACTTCGCGGGCGAATTGGCGCGGACCAAGGCACTACTTGCGGCGACCAATCGGCTCTCCGAGGACAAAAGGGAGACGGCAGGCGGACAGACGGAGGGCACGCTCGGGGCGGCGAAGGTGCTCGACGTGAACCCGGACCTGCGGCTGGTCGTGCTGAATGTTGGACGGATACAGGGGGCGCGGATAGGAATGCCGCTGGTGGTGTTGCGCGGCGATCGCGTCGTGGCAGAACTGAAGATTGTGGAAGTGCGCCAGCGGATTTGTGGTGCGCTGATTGAACGGGTGGAAGGGAAGGTCACGCTCAAGGCGGGAGACATCGCGCGCGTGACAAAGAACTCGTAACTGTGAATTTATGGAAGTCAGAGCGACAACGAAATACGCGCGGATGAGTCCGTCGAAGGTCGGCGAAGTGACGCGACTGATCCAGGGTTTGAGCGCCTCAAGCGCGCTGGAGGTGCTGCGGGCGATCCCGCGCAAATCGGCGCGGATGATTGAGAAGACACTGAAATCGGCGATTGCAAACGCGACGAACAACGCCAGCCTGGCGGCCGAGGCGTTGACGGTGAAAGAGGCGGTGGCCAATGAAGGGCCGCGGCTGAAGCGTTGGCAGCCCAAGGCGCGTGGCAGTGCGGGACCGATTATCAAGCGGACGACGCACATCCAGATCATATTGACGGACGGACAATAGACTATGGGACAAAAAACGAATCCAATTGGTTTTCGCGTGGCAGTCACGAAGGACTGGCTGTCCAAGTGGTACGCCGACAAGAAGGACTACGCGCCACTGTTGCTCGAAGACATCAAGATTCGCGACATCGTGAAGAGGAAACTAGCGTCGGCCGCAGTCCCGAAGATCGCCATTGAGCGGTATGCAAACCGTGCCCGGATCACGATTCACACCGCGCGTCCGGGCATCGTCATCGGTCGCAAGGGAGCGGAAATCGACAAGCTCAAGGAAGAGTTGGCCGCAATGACCGGCAAGGAAATCTACGTGGACATCGTGGAAGTCAAGACGCCCGAGACCGACGCGCAACTCGTGGCGGAAAACATCTCGCTGCAATTGGAGCGCCGCATCAGCTTCCGTCGGGCGATGAAGAAAGCGATCCAGACGGCGATGGATTTTGGCGCTCAGGGGATCAAAGTGGCGTGCGGCGGGCGGCTCGGCGGCTCGGAGTTGGCGCGGCACGAGAAGTATCGCGTCGGCAAGATTCCACTCCACACGTTGCGGGCGGATATTGATTACGGCTTTGCGGAAGCGCTCACGGTGTACGGCAAAATTGGTGTGAAGGTTTGGGTCTGCAAGGGTGAGCGGCCCCTGCGGCCGGCGGCCCAGCCGCAGCCCGCGCCAGTGCCCGTCGGCCCCGCACCAGCCGCGTAGCGCAGACGAAGGAACAGAGGAATTTCAAAGACATGGCATTGATGCCGAAAAGAGTGAAGTATCGGAAGGCCCAACGCGGCAGCCGCACCGGCACGGCGTGGCGCGGCGCCACGGTCGCATTTGGTGAATACGGTTTACAGGCGCTGGAGCGCGCCTGGGTGACGACGACGCAAATCGAGGCGTGCCGCGTTGCGCTGTCGCGCAACATGAAGCGCCGGGGGAAACTGTGGATTCGCGTGTTTCCGGACAAGCCGATCACGAAGCGACCGCCCGAGACGCGCATGGGCAAGGGCAAGGGGCCGCCCGAAACGTGGGTGGCTGTGATACGGCCAGGAAACGTTTTGTTTGAATTGGGCGGCGTGACGGAAGTCTTGGCGCGCGAGTCGTTTCGACTGGCGGCGTCCAAACTGCCGATCGCAACGCGTTTCGTAGCGAGACGGTAGGCAACGACATGAAAGCAAAGGAAATCCGTGAGTTGACAGATGCGGAGGCGCAGGCCAAACTGCGTGACCTTCGGCAGGAGTTGTTCAACCTGCGGCTTCAGCAGCAAACGGCCCGGCTCGAACGTCCCAGTCGCATTCGCGAAGTGCGGCGCGACATGGCGCGGATTCAGACCGTGTTGAGGCAGCGACAGCTCGAAACTGCCCCGGCAGCGGGCCGGTAACCGCGCCGACCGGCGGAAAGATTTCGGATTTATATGGCGGACCAAGCAATCATCGAAAGTAAGAGGCGGGAGTTGGTGGGCGAAGTCGTCAGCGACAAAATGGACAAGACCATCGTGGTCGAAGTCGCGCGGCGCGTTCGCCATCCGCGGTACCAAAAGGTCGTGACCGCGTACAAGAAGTTCTATGCCCACGATGAGAAGAGTGAAGCGGAGGTGGGTGATAAGGTGCGGATCGTCGAGTCGCGACCGCTCAGCAAACTGAAGCGGTGGCGGTTGGCGGGGGTATTGGTGAAGGCGGCGAAGATCGAGAAGGTCGAAGTATGATTCAGATCCGGACGCATTTGGATGTTGCAGACAACACCGGCGCGCGGGTGGCGTGGGCGATCGGTGTGCTCGGACACCAAAAACGCTATGCGCGGGTCGGTGATGTGATCAAAGCGCACGTTAAAGAGGCCTCGCCCGATGGGACGGTGAAGAAGGGCGAGGTGGTGACCTGTGTGGTGGTGCGGACCAAATCCCCGTTGCGTCGGGCCGACGGTTCGTACGTGAGGTTTGACAACAATGCCGTGGTGATCATTGACGACCAGCTCAACCCGAGAGGGACGCGCATTTTCGGGCCCGTGGCGCGCGAGTTGCGTGATAAGAATTTCACCAAGATCATTTCACTGGCCCCCGAGGTGTTGTAAGCCATGAGCAATTTGCCCGTAAAAAAGAACGACATGGTCGTGGTGCTTTCCGGAGAGGACAAGGGGAAGATCGGGAAGGTGCTGGCGATGTTCCCCGGCAAAAACCGCGTTCTGGTTGAGGGCGTGAACGTCATCAAGAAAGCGTTGCGGAAGAGCCAGGATAATCCCAAGGGCGGGATTATTACCAAGGAAGGGGCGATTCACATTTCGAAGGTAATGAAGCACGAGCGGTACGAAGCGCGCCGCAAGAAGCATGGAGGCGCGCCGGCGGTCGCCGAGGCGTAATTGGTTTATGGCGCAGCTATACGAATTCTATAAGAAGACCGTGGTCGAGCAGCTCTTGAAGGGCGGCCGCTACACCAATCGGATGCAAGTGCCGAAGGTGGAGAAGGTGGTGGTCAACATGGGGGTGAATGCCAACCACGACAAAGACGTGATCAACGAGGCCCAACAGGAGTTGGCTACCATCACGGGACAGAAGGCCCTCGTGACGAAGGCGAAGAAGAGTATTTCCAATTTCAAGGTGCGTCAGGACATGCCGGTGGGCGCCAAGGTGACGTTACGGGGCCAGCGGATGTATGAGTTTCTGGAACGGTTCTTCAACGCGGCGTTGCCACGAATTCGTGACTTCCGCGGCGTGAACCCCCGCGGATTCGATGGGCGCGGCAGCTACACCATGGGCGTGAGGGACCAGACGATTTTCCCCGAAGTGGAACTTGACAAGATCAAGCACAACCTCGGCATGGACGTAACGATTGTGACCACGGCGAACACCGATGCGGAGGCAAAGGAGCTTCTCAAAT
>JBGPVO010000014.1:0-12837 GCA_041491705.1 Verrucomicrobiia bacterium | reverse complement strand
GATGGACTACGACGACCTGCTCGTCAACGCGCTGCGGCTATTTCAGGAGCACGGCGAAGTCGCGGCGCACTACCGCGAACAATTCCTGCACGTGCTGGTGGATGAATACCAGGACACGAACAAAATCCAGGCGGACTTGATCGATGCCATCGCGACGCTCCATCGCAACCTGATGGTCGTCGGCGACGACGCGCAGTCGATTTATTCGTGGCGCGGCGCGAATTACCGCAACATTCTTGGTTTCCCGGCGCGTTATCCGAGTGCGCGCACGTTCAAGATCGAGGTCAACTACCGCAGCGTGCCGGGCATCCTCAAGCTCGCGAATGACGCGATCAAGGCCAACATTCACCAGTTCGCCAAGAACCTTACGCCGGTGCGGGCCGGCGGGGCAAAGCCCTGGCTCATCCCGTGCCCGGACAGCAACCAGCAGTCCCTGTTCGTCGCGCAGCGCATCCTCGAATTGCGCGATGAAGGCGTGCCGCTCAACGACATGGCCGTGCTCTATCGCGCCCACTACCATTCGATGGAATTGCAGATGGAACTCACGCGCCGCAACATCCCGTACGTCATCACCAGCGGACTGCGTTTCTTCGAGCAGGCGCACGTGAAAGACGTAAGCTGCTTCCTGAAGGTCGCTGTCAACCCGCATGACGAGATGGGGTTCAAGCGCATCCTGAAGCTGCTGCCGGGTATCGGCCCGAAGACCGCCGATAAGTTGTGGGAGAAGTTTCACCCGTTGCTGGCAGATGGGAAGCCGTTGCTGCTGACGAGTGACGCGATTCCCACCAAGGCGCGCGACGATTGGAAGAAGGTCGCGGCGACGTTGAATCAGTTGCACAAGCTGGAACCGAAGCGTGCCGCCGAGATGATTGAGCAGGTCGTCGATGGTTTCTACGCGAGCTACCTGAAAGTGAAGTACCCGAACGCGCGTACTCGTGAGGAGGATCTGCACCAGCTCGCGTCGTTCGCGATGCAATTCGAAACCGTGGACGATTTTCTGAGCCAGTTGGCGTTGCTGACCAACCTCGAAGCCGAAGATGCTTCGTTGCTGGCATCGAACGAGCAGGAGTTTGTGCGCCTGAGCACCGTGCACCAGGCGAAAGGGCAGGAGTGGCGGGCGGTGTTTGTGATCGGGTTGTGCGATGGAATGTTTCCGCTCGCGCGGTCGCTCGACAACCTGGAAGGCGAGGAAGAGGAACGGCGCTTGTTTTACGTCGCCGTGACCCGCGCCAAGGATGAGTTGTACCTGACCTATCCGGTCTTCCGTATGACCGGCGGCGATGCCGGCGGTTTACAACGCCCGTCTCGCTTCTTGGCCGAATTGCCGAAGACGCATTACCAAGAGTTCGCTATTCGGCATCAAAGCGGGCAGTGGTAGCGCACACCCCAAGCCTGTTTCTTAAAGAATCATAGATTTGTTGTGCCGTTGACAACGATTGTGGTGTCTCATATCGTAGGAAGGTCATGACCACGAGCGCCGCTGACAGTATTCCGGTCGATCTGCGACAATTGCTCCAGCAAACGGGGCTGTTTACCGACACGCAGATTGCCGAGGCGCTCTCGAATCAGCAGACCGCCGCGCACCCGCTCGTGGCGATGCTGGTGAAGTCAGGGATTGCCCCGGAGGAGAAGCTGCTCCAGGGGCTGGCCAAGGCATTGCGTTTGCCGTTCACGCGCATCACCGACAAGGAGATCGACGCGGCCGCCCGCCAAAAAGTCCCGACGAAAGTCGTCTTCCAGCACAACGTCATGCCGATGCGCGCCGACAACGGCACGCTGCTGGTCGCGGCCAATGATCCGTTCAACCTCACGATGCTGGAGGCAATCCGCCTCGTCACCAAGTGCCGCGTGCAGGTCGCGTTGTGCACCGAAGCGGACATCGCGAAGGCGCTGAAGCGCTATTACGGCGTCGGCGCTGAGACGCTCGACGAATTGATGCAGAAGAACGTGCTCGATATCGACGAGATCGCCGAAGTAACGAAGGACGATCTCGAAAGCGGCGACCAGGAGGCCAGCGTCGTCAAGTTCGTCAACCAGATCATCGGGGAGGCGTACAAGGAGCGCGCGACGGACATCCATATGGAGCCGATGGAGAACGACCTGCGCATCCGCTATCGCGTGGACGGCGAGTTGCACCAGACGCCCGTGCCCCCGCACCTGAAACGGTTCCAAGCCGCCATCATTTCGCGCATCAAGGTCATGGCCAACATGGACATCGCCGAGCGCCGCCTGCCGCAGGACGGCCGCATCAACGTTCGCAGCAGCGGCGCGGAGATCGACGTACGTGTGTCGACCATCCCGACCGCCTACGGCGAGAGCGTCAGCTTGCGCCTGCTCACGCGCAGCAGCATTTTCCTCGGGCTCGAGAGTCTCGGCCTGAACACGGAAGACGAGAAAGCCATTCGCAAACTGATCAGTATGCCGCACGGTATCATCCTCGTCACGGGGCCGACCGGCTCCGGCAAATCCACCTCGCTGTATGCGTTCCTCAGCACGATCAACTCCATCGACCAACGCATCATCACCATCGAGGAACCGGTGGAATATGAATTGCCCGGCGTGAACCAGATTTCGGTAAAATCGGAAATCGGGCTGACGTTTGCCAGTGGGCTGCGCCACATCCTGCGCCAAGACCCCGACGTCATCATGGTCGGTGAAGTTCGCGACCTGGAAACGGCGGAGATTGCCATCCGCGCCGCGCTCACGGGTCACCTGGTGTTTTCCACGCTGCACACCAACGACGCCCCCGGCGCGATCACGCGGTTGATCGACATGGGCATCGAGCCGTTCCTGGTGAGTTCCTCGGTCGAGGCCCTCATCGCCCAGCGTCTCATCCGCACGAATTGCAAGATCTGCAAGGAAGAATACAAGCCCGAGACTGAGTTCCTGCGCGAAGTTGGTTTCCCCGAGGCGGAGATCGGCAAGGCGAAGTTCTACCGGGGACGCGGCTGCGAGGAATGCCGTTTCACGGGCTTCAAAGGTCGTTCGGCCATCTACGAAATCCTGGTCATGACGGAGGCGCTGCGGCCGCTGATTATCGAGCGAGCATCGTCGTCGGCCATCAAGCAAGCGGCGGTCGCCCGCGGCATGAAGACCCTCCGCGATGACGGCTGGGAGAAGGTCCGTCTCGGGATTACGACCGTGGAGGAAGTGGCACGCGTCACCCAGGAAGACGAAGAACTCACCGTCACATGAGGCAGGACGCCGCACCCGCCATCGCCGCTCGAAATCTCTCGGGGTGGAGGAACCCGGGCCGTGTTTTTTGATTTGAGCGCGGCGTGGAACAAAGTATTCTGCTCGGTGTCGAACTAACGACCAAGCGCATGCCGACATTTCAATACAAAGCGAAGACGCGGGCGGGCGAACTGGTGAGCGGCTCGCTGGCGGCAGGGGACCGCCGCGCGGCGCTGGCCGAGTTGGGCAAGATGGGCTTCTTCCCGCTGGCTGTGGATTCGACCGATACGGAACAGGGAGGGGCAGGAAAGGGCCGTCGCGCAAGGGTCAAGTCCCGCGACGTATTGATGTTTACCCAGCAACTGTCCAGCCTGCTGCGTTCGGGAATGTCGCTCAGCCAGGCGCTGGGCACGCTGGAGCGGCGTTCGCAAAAGAAGGCGCTGGGATCCATACTGGCCGAGTTGCACAATGGCATCGTGCAGGGTGAGACCCTGTCGGATTCGTTGGCCAAGCATCCCAGGATTTTCTCCCGGTTCTTCGTGAACATGATCCGGGCGGGCGAAGCGAGCGGTTCCCTCGACGAGGTGCTGCTGCGCCTCGGGAAGCATCAGGAACAAATGGCCGAAGTGCGTGAGAAGGTGCTGGGTGCGCTGCTCTATCCGCTGATCATCGTCGGAGTCGGTATCATCACGATCGTGTTCTTCATGCTGGTGATGGTGCCGAAGTTCGCCGCCATGTTCAAAGAGATGGGAAGCACCATGCCATTGCCCACGCGGATTCTGATTGGGGTCAGCGACGGATTTGTGGCCTACTGGTGGATCGGCGTTCTTCTGATTGCGACGGCCGTGAGTGCCTACCGCGTCCGCGCCCGCACGCCGGAAGGCAAGCTGGCTTTGGACGCATTGAAGCTGCGGCTACCCGTGTTTGGCAACATTCTGATGGCCAACGCGCTTGCCCAATTTGCGCGCACGCTGTCGACGCTCCTGGAAAACGGCGTGCCGGTGCTCAACGCGCTGCAGATTGTCGAAGACACCATGACGAATCGGGTGATCGCCAATGAAATTCGCGAGGCGCGCACGCGCGTCACCGACGGCACCAGCATCAGCCAGCCGCTCAGCAAGGGAAAGGTGTTCCCGGAGTTGCTGATCGACATGCTGGCTGTCGGCGAAGAGAGCGGCGAGGTGGTAGCAGCGCTCAAGAACATCGCGGATACATATGAGCAGGAACTGTCACGGATGCTGAAGATATTCACGACGTTGCTCGAACCGGTGATCATCATTTTCATGGCGGTCGTGGTCGGCGGGATCGTGATCAGTATCTTGATGGCGGTGTTCTCCATAACGTCGGGAATCGGAAAATAATAGGAGACAGTGATGAACAGAACTCGACTTACCTCCGAAGCGGGCTTCACGCTGCTGGAAATCCTGCTGGTGGTCATCATCATCAGCATGTTGGTCGGTGTCGCTGTCGTCCAACTCGGCGGCAAGGTGAAGGAAGCCAAGATGACGGCCACCCGCGACCAAATGCACAACTATGAATCCGCGTTGGATCTGTATGAATTGGACAACGGGATGCTGCCCAGCACCGAACAGGGTCTTCAAGCGCTGATTACACAACCGTCCAGCGCACCCGCACCGGGAAATTGGAAGGGGCCGTATTTGAGGCCGCCCATTTTGAAAAAGGACCAATGGAACCACGATTTCAAATACACGAATCCAGGGCAGCATAATACGACCAGTTACGACATTTTGTCGCCAGGTCCCGATGGGGTTGAGGGGAATGAAGACGATGTCGGCAATTGGCAGTGACACAGGCCGGCGCAGGGACGGCTTCACTCTCATCGAGTTGAGCATCGCGGTATTCATTATCGCGATCATCGTCGCGATCTCGTTGCCGAGTTTTTTCCGCTCCTACAACGCCGAGTTGCTCAATGCGATGGGACGCTCGATCGCGACCGGTTGTGAATTCGCCAAGCTCAGCGCCGTACTGCATCAACGAAACGTTGCGTTCTATATCGACATGGACAAGCAAACGATCTGGCTGATGCAATTTGCCACGCCGAGCGGCGCCGATGGCGCCGAGGCGGAGTCGCAAATCTTGAAGACCATCGAGATTTCGCCACGCATCAACTTGTTATCGGCCCAAGCGGGCGATCAACCGGCGCAACAGAAGGGGCAGGTCGAAGCCACGTTTTACCCCAACGGCACCTGCGATGCGTTGGTTGTGACCCTTCGCGGCGTCGAAAAGGGGAGTGGTTTGGAAATCGTGGTCGACCCCGTGACCTGTCGGAGCATGCTGTGGCCCGTCAAGCTATGAACGTTCGCGACCAACGCGGTCTTGCCGTACCGAAACGCAGCAAAGGCGGACTGGTCCGCCGAAGCCGTGGCGCAGGCGGGTTCCTGCTGCTGGAAGTCCTTCTGGCGGTGGCGATATTGGGGATCTCCTTGTTTGCGCTGATTGTATGGCTGGGTCGCTGTGTGGCGGCGGCGCGCTCCGTGCAGACCTACTCCGTCACGGACATACTCCTCGCCAACAAGAGCTACGAGTTTCGCACGGAACGTCCCACGGATATTCTCAATCAACAAGGCTCGTTCGACGATTACCCGGGCTACACGTGGACGCGAACGTTTGAGAACACGGACACGGAAGGACTGTGGCGACAAGTGATTACGGTGTACTGGTCCGAGCGGGGGAAACAGGTCAGTGCCTCCGTCGTCGAGTACCGGTACATTCCGGACAAACAGCGATGAGCACGCAACCACGCAATGTTGGCAGAACCCGAACAGGGTTCACGCTTTTGGAAGTCCTGCTGGCCGTAGCGATCCTCAGCATCCTCATCACCGCAGTGTACAGTACATGGAGTGCGGCCCTCACCGCGTGGCGGCGCGGCAGCGATGCCAGCGAAGTTTTTCAGCGGCAACGCATTGTCATGGACGCGCTGAAGGAGTTGACGCAGTCGGCGGTGTTCTTCAGTGCGTCGCCCGAGTTGTACACGATCATCGGAACCAAGAATCCCGGTTTGGGCGATAGCGTGACTTTCGTCACGGCTTCGGATGCCTTCCTGCCGCCCAGCGAGGCCATGGATGCGGGCATGCGGCGTGTGACGATTTCCCTGGAGCAGGACGAATATCGGCGCACGTACCTGGCCATTGTGAACCAGCCCGCATTGACCCCGGATGACAAGTCCTCGGAGCCGCCGCAAGCGCATGTGATCTCGATGGATGTGAGCGGATTCTATGTGCGCTATCGCGACCCGCGTGATGGCAGTTGGGATGAAAAGTGGGAGGAAACCGCCCTCCCGCCATCAGCCATCGAGTATACCGTGGTCTTCGGCCAGACGGGCGGTCGACTTCCACCGGTGGTCGTCACGCGCGCCGTGGACATCCCCGTGGCCGCGTTTATCGCGCAGGGGACCGGCAGCCTGCCGGCGGGCTTCCCGGGGGCGACGGCGGAAACCACCAATCAGGTACAACGCCGCAATGTCGGCCCTTCGGGATTGCAGGGCAACACCAGAGGGACGTACCGAATGCCATGAACAGCCACGTGTCATGGAATGGCCGGATTTGCGACTGCCGCGGGGTTGCCCTCGTTCTGGTGCTATGGGTTGTGCTGGTTTTGTCCTTGCTGATTAGCGGATTTGCTTTCACAATGCATGTCGAGACGCAAGTCGCCTCTTACGCACGCAAGGAGCTGAAGGCGGAAATGCTGGCACGCTCGGGAATCGAAGTTGCGCGGATGCAATTGGTTCTTCATCAGCGGTCCCCGACGGAATCAGGGTTTGACGCGCCGAATCAGGAGTGGGCCACGAACGAATTGATGTACGTCGATCACGAACTGGGCGACGGAACCTTTAACGTGAAAGTCACCGACGAAGAATCCAAGATCCCGATCAACAACGCCACTGACGCGCAGCTCAAGCGCCTGATGGACTTGCTCAATATCGATCCGTCGGATGGTGATGTCATCGTCGATTCAATTCTGGACTGGATTGACGTCGACGACCTGACCAAGCTGAACGGCGCGGAAAGCGATTACTACCTGAGTCTTTCGCCGCCCTATCGGGCCAAGAACGCGCCGTTGGATCGCGTGGAAGAACTCCTGCTCATCCGCGGCGTGACACCCGAACTGTTCCACGGGACACCGGCGACGGACAAGGATCCGGCACAGCCCGGATTTGCCGACCTCTTCACCACCACTACCTCCGGCAACATCAACGTGAACAGCGCGTCCTCCATCGTTCTGCAGACAATGCTTGGCCTCGACGACGTCCAGGTGCAAGCCGTCCTGGCCCGCCGCGATGGCGCCGACGGCATTCCGGGCACGGAGGATGACCAGCCCTTCCGCACCCCTGCCGAATTCTCTGCGATTGTCGGGAAGGCCGTGCAGGGCCCGGTCACGGTGACTTCCTCCTTTTTCACCGTGAAATCGACAGGCGAGGTCGGTGGCGTGAAACACACCATTCTGGCCACGTTGCATCGTGACGACAGCGAAAACATTCAGATCGTCATGTGGCGTGAAATGCGGGAGGGATCGTGAGAGCAAGCCTGAATCCCCGCAAGCTGGCGCACCTCGGTCAGGCCCGCGGATGGGCCGCAGTGGCATTCGGGGCATCCAGCCTCGATCTGACCACCGCCCGCGCCGAGGGCGCCGAAGTCAACGTGCTCCAAGAGTCGTCAGCCAGCGCGGCGCCCCCGGAAGGCGCGGCGGACGCGACGCTGCAATGGCAGAGCGCGGCGCAGTCGCTCCGTCAGAAATTCGACCCGCGCGAACATCGCATCGTCACGTCCGTAAGTTGCGAGGACGTTTTGTGCCAGATTCTCCGCTTGCCGGCAACCGAACCCGGCGAATTGAAACAGATGCTCGACCTGCAGATCGACAACCTCACACCCTTGCCGCTCGAAGAGGTCGTGTACAGCTTTCAACCTCTGGATACCGTCGAAGGCCAGACCCGCGTGCTGGTTGCCATCGCGCCCAAGGCGACAGTCAACCAACGCGTCGAGGCGCTCGAGGCCGCGGGACTGCAACCCGAAATCGTCTCGGTCGATGCGCTGGCGATGTTCCGCGCGTTGACCAACCGCAATTTACTGGCGGGTGATGACAGGCTCAATGTACTGGTGGTCCTCAGTGCGGCCTCGACGGACGTCATTGTCTACTCGCAGGGCATGCCGCTGGCGGTGCGTTCCATCGTGCCCGGCGCGACCGCCGAATCGGTCCTGCGCGAAGAATTGCAACGCACGCTCATCGCCGCGGAAGCCGGACATCCGCGGCGCGCCATGGGCGGCGTCACATTCCTAGCGCCGAGTGAAGACCTGAAGGCATTTGCGGAAGAGGTGGCAAACGGGCTGAACGCGCCGGTGTTGTATCTTACCAACGGCGCAGTGCCATCCGTCGGGCTGAGCCTGTGCTTGCAGTGTGCCACAGGCGAGGCGGCCACGCTGAACCTTCTGCCCGATGAATGGCGAAACAGGCGGCACACCGCCGCGTTCCGCCAGCGCCTCATCCGCGGCGCGATTGCTATCGGGGTGGTCTACGCCCTTGCGCTGGCGGTGTTCCTGACGTTGTTTGCGGTGAAGAAGGCTCGCCTTCTCGGGGTCGAGAGCGAGGTCAAGAGCCGGCAGTCCGAGTTCCTCAGGGCAAAGGAATCGCAAAGCCAGTTGATCGCCATGACCAAGCAGCTCGACACCCAATCTTCCGCCCTGGAAGTGTTGCGCGAGGTTTCCTCGCGGCTGCCCGAGAACGTGAAGTTGAATTACTTCCAGTTCAAGAAAGACCAGACAGTGTCCATCAAGGCCCAGGCACCTTCGGCATCGGCGGCGCTGGATTTCCAAACCCAGCTCGAGAAGTGCGAATTGTTCTCGAAAATCGCGCCGGGCACATCGCGTACCGATCCGGGCAGCAGCTTGACGAAATTTGACCTGACTTGTACTCTCAAGACCGCCGCGGGGGCGGGGGCGACGCCCTGACCATGAAGATCACGAAACGAGAGCGTCAGTTGTTTGCGATTACCATCACGGCGGTCGCGATCGTCCTTAATTACATGATCGTGATTCCGCTCGTGCGCAGTTGGTGGGACACGGGGGCCCGGCTCAAGACCGAGCAGCAACAACTCACCGTGATCCGGGCGACGATTCAGCACGGCCCACAATGGCGCAAGCAGTATGATGAACTCCGGCAAAGCCTCGGGTCACGCACGGAAAGTTTCCAGCAGAGCTCCGACGTCTTGAAAAAGATCGAGGAAGTCGCCTCCAGTTCGGGTGTCCAGGTGACGTCGCGCCGGCCGATGTCCGAGGAAGACAAGGGCGTATACCGCGTGTTGCCGGTGCAATGCGCCGTCGAAGCGACCACGGCTTCCCTGGTGAAGTTTCTGTTCGCGCTACAGACGGGTGCGGGCTTTGTGAGCGTGGAGCAGTTGCAGATCTCACCGCGGCCTGAGAACCCGGGTATTCTCCGCTGCGACGTCCAGGTGCGCGCGCTGGCCGCCAAACAGGGGAGAACGAGTTCGTGAGGGCCCGGGCGTCAAGAAATCTTGCCATGGTGTGCGCGTTTTCCGTGAGCGTCGGCGGAACGCTGGCCCGCGCGACGGATGCGACGCACGACTTCGCGCGGTACCAGATCATCCTCGACCGCGCGCCGTTCGGGCAAATGGTCATGGGAGGCCCCGACAGCCAGCAGCCGCCCTTTTCGACACGATTTACATTCGTTGGGGTGGCACAACTGGACCCCGATAGACCCGTGATGGCGATCATCATGGACAAAGAGGGCAACCACGTACACTTCAAGGCCGAAGGCGATACCATCGGCACAATCAGTATCGTAAGTATCGAGAAAACAGACAAGGGCACGACAAAACTGGTGATGAAGCAGGGATTGGAGGTCGCCACGTTCGTGCTGGAACCCAAGACGCCAGGCGGCACTCCGCCGCCCGGCTCGCCAGCAGCTGGTGGCCAACCGGGGCAGCCGCCCACACCACAGCCCATGCAACCGGGTCTTCGACGCATTCCGTTCCGACGGGGAGGATAAGTGAGAGAACTGAGATTGAATCTATTGAGTGTCGGGTTATCGACATCGCTGGTCTTCCTGATCGGCCTTGGTTGGCATGACGTTGCGCGCGCCGACGGCCAAACCAACGCGGCCACGCAGTCCGTCGAGCAAGCGCTCGGGATTCCAACATCACCCAATCCCGCGGGTCAGTCGAATCCTGACGAAACCAACGATGAGGATTCGGCCAGCAACAGCGCCCCGCAGCAGAACATCGAAACTCCGCAGCCGTCGCCGAATGCTCCTGGAACCCCGGCCCCGACGCCAGCGCCTCAAATGCCGACGCCACCAGGCCCGGCCGCCGCCGCGGTTCCCACGCCGCCGGCCCAGGCGCCCGCGCCGCCCTCGCCCGCACGCGTGGTGCAACCACCCGAGCAGGCGGTCATTGACTTCGAGTTCCAGGGAGCACCGATCACCGCGATCCTCGACTGGTATGCCCGCCTCACGAATCGGTCGATCATTTCGGCGCCCACTTTGGCGGCCACGATCAACTTCCGCAGCCAGACCAAACTCACCAGGGACGAGGCGCTTCAGGCGCTGGATAGCGTCCTGGCGATCAACAATATCGCGGCCATCCCGCTCGGCGAGAAGTTCCTCAAGGTCGTTCAGATCAACACGGCCAAGCAAGAGGGTCTCCCGGTCGGGCGCGTCGTTGCGCCCGCCGACACGCTGGGAACGCAGATCCTTCCGCTGAAAAATGCCAAGGCATCCGAGGTGGTCCCCGTGATTCAACCCTACATGCACCCCTACGGCCAACTGCTGGCTCTCCAGGATTCCAACGCCATCCTCATCACGGAAACGGCCGGCAACCTGAAGCAGATGATGGAGATCATTTCGTACGTCGATCAGCCATCGACGTTACGGATGGAGATGCGGTCGTACTTCCTGGTACACGCCAAAGCCGCCGACGTCATGGCGCGATTGCAATCGATCATTCAGGCGGCCGAGCAGGCGGGCGCGCATCCCTCGGCGCCGGGTCAGCCGCCAACGCCCGTCCGACGGGTCGTGCCTCAGCCCGGGCAACCGGCGGCGGTGTCTGCCGGCGGCGAGGAAACGGTCGTCGAGGGCAAGGTCATCATGACCGCCGATGATCGGACGAACAAGATTTTCATCCTGACGCGGCCCAGCAATTTCGGGTTCTTCGACCGGCTCATTGCGGAACTGGACGCGAAGGTCGAGCCGGATGTGGTGATGAAAGTGATCGAACTCAACTACGCGACGGCGGAAGACATCGCTTCGCTGCTGAACTCCCTCATCACGGGGGGGTCGTACTCCGCACCGACACGGCGGACAACGTCTTCCACGGGCACGACGACGACCGGTGCCCGGGCCCCGGCCATCCCTCCACCACCGGTAACGGGAGGGGCCGCCGGTGGCGCCCTGAACACGGGCTTCCTCCAGTACGCCGAGGGCGTTCGGATCCTGCCCGATCCCCGCAAGAACTCATTGTTGGTGATGGCGACCAAGGAAGACATGGTGCGCATTGAGCAATTGATAAGAAGCATCGACACGTCGGTGGCCCAGGTACAGATCGAAGTGGTGATCGCCGAAATCACGCTGAACAACGAACTGGACGTGGGTGTGGATGTCTTCAAGCGACTGTTCGAATCCGGGCAGACGACGCAGACGGGCGGCATCGCTACCGACGGCAACGCGCCGGTTGAATTGCCGAGGGCCAGCGATATCACGGGCGGCCTGGCCACCAATCCCGTAACGGCGGCGGCGCTGGCGGCGGGCACGGGTGGCCTGACGTACTTCACCACGTTCCGGAATCTGAAGCTGGACGCCATCATCCACGCGCTGGCGACCACCTCCAAGTCCAAAGTGCTCTCGACACCCGTCATCCTGACGATGGACAACCAGGAGGCGGACATCCTCGTCGGCGAGTCCGTTCCGGTGCCCGTCTCGACGGTGTCATCCCTCGTCAGCGGCCAAGGCACGCTGGCCACGGGCCAGCTCAACGCCAACATCGAGTACAAAGACGTCGCCATCGAGCTGAAGGTGACGCCGCGGGTCAATCCCGATGGCTACGTCCGAATGGACATCGAACAGAAGGTCAACGATCTCGGGGCGAACGTGACCATCAGCGGCACGACGGTGCCAACGATTCTCAAGAGGGAAGCGAAATCATCCGTGGCGGTGCAGGATAAGAGCACGATCATGCTGGGTGGTCTGATCAAGGAGAACAAGACGAAGACCGAGACGAAGGTGCCGTTCTTCGGCGACATCCCGTTGATCGGTCAGATATTCAAGGGTCAAACCAATAACAAACAGCGCAACGAGTTGATCATTTTCATCCGGCCCACCGTGTTGCGCACCGACGACGCGGCCATGGCGGAGGCCAGACATCGCACCCGGATGTTGAATATGGGCGACCAGATGGAATTGGACCGGTTCTTCCCGCCGGGCGAATCGGCGACGAACGCGGTGCCTCCGGTCAAACAAACCGTCCCCGTGCCAATCAAACAATCCAGCGCGCCGGAGCCCACGAAGGAGACTCCGACTGATCGACAGTCGGCCAAGGTGAAAGCCTTGAAATTACAGGACGGTGATATCACCGAGCAGTAGTTTGCGCGGGCCGTACGGCGCCCGGACCGCTGAGGTATCCATGGACACGACAGGACT
>JBGPVO010000013.1:0-13004 GCA_041491705.1 Verrucomicrobiia bacterium | reverse complement strand
TACCAACTCCTGAAGTACTTCCCGAAAACGCTGGGTCTGTTCGTGTCCCTGATCCCGCAACTGCTGCTGTTGCTGTGGGCGTTTCTCGATCGCAGCCCGGAACGCCATCCAAGGAAGCGCCCCATCGCGGTGGGCATTGGCGTAGCCGCACTGCTCCTGGCCGTCGTATTCGGCCTGCTCGGGCATCTCTCCGAGCGTAATATCACGTTCCGCGGTCGACCGTACCATATTGATATTTACGGCGTACCGCGCGCGCTGCCGGAGAATTCGCCGAAGTAGCCGGATGGTCAACTCTGGCTCTGGCCCAGATCCCGTCCGCGCAACGCAAACCAAATCGTCCCCAGCGCGCCGAACGCAAAGGCCGCGAGCAGGTTCACCTTCGGACTGGCCGCCCACAAGAACGCGCCGCCGAATGCGGCGATGGAAACGATCACGTCCCGTATCAAATAGTACAATCCGAACACGCCCGCTTTGCGGCCTTCGGGGGCGAGATCCATGATGAGCGCCTTGCGGGTCGGTTCGCCAAATTCCTTCAGCCCGCGCAACACAAACGCCGCGATCAGCATCTCAAACGACCGCGAGTACAACAACAGGAGCGGGAAGAACGTGAAGAAAATGAAGGTCATCACGACAAATGGTTTCTTGTGGCTGCGGTCGGCAAAGTACGCGACAGGAATGTAGACGGCGACGGCGGTAGCCATCTCAATCGTGCGCAACACGCCGAACTGCAATGCACTCACGGGTCCCGGCGCGCCTGCCGTTCCCACTGCCCAAATGACGACAAAGGCGTAGGGAACCTGCTCGCAAAACCGTACGAGGATGTCGGCGACGAGCAATTGTTTCAGGTCGGCGCTCATGTGCTTCCACATGCGGGCCGGGTTATGTTCGGCTTCCGTCTTCTCGCGCTCCGCATCGTCCTCGATCAACACCTGCTGCAGAACGGCTGCGATCACCGCCATGACCAGCGCTCCGATGAACGCCAGGCGTACACCGCGCTCGACGCCCCACGCACGGATGAACAGTCCGCCGATGACCGGTCCCAGGGCCATCGGCACCCGCCGCACCAGCGAATGCAATGAGACGCCCATCGTTCGCTTGTTTTTCGGCAGCACCCGCGCGACGAGACTCATCGTCGCGGGCAGGGAGATCGCCGTCCACGACAGGAACAACGCCGCCCCACCCAACACCGCCTGCCACGTGGGAATGATGACGACAATTACGAAACCGATCATGGACGCCACGTTGAACACGAGCAGCGCGCGCTTCGTGCCGAGTCGGTCGGAAAGATAGCCGCCGGGAAATGAGTAGAGCGCCCCGAGCAGGTTATCCATGCCGTTGAGGAAACCAACCGAGATGAAGCCGCCGCCGAGCGCGAGCAGGTAGAGCGGCAGGAACTGTTCCGCCATGTGCTCGCCCATTCCCACCAGCACCACCATGCCCAGAAGCCCCACGATGCTGCGCCGCAAACCGAGAAAGTCAATCAGTCGCGCGCTCCGTGAAGCCGTTGGCTCTTGGGTCGCCGTCACGATGTTTGTTTAAGACTACCGTGGCGCGACAGCAAGCCATTCGGTGCGCTGCGTCCATGACAAGGTGTCAAACCGTTCGACTTTATCGCCAAACTGTCAGTGTGGCCGACATATTCCCCCCTGCTCACCGAGCGAAATCGCGCAACGTAACCACTAGCTACATAACAAGTTACAATCGGAATCGTCTCAGCAGATTTCGCGCTGGCAAGGCCACTGCTAAATACAAACGGCGTGCAAAGCCCAACCATAGGAGATTTCATGAAGAACACTGCCGGTCTCGTACGCGTCCTTGCCATTACTACCGCCACCGCCATTCTCATTTCAGCCCGTACGTACGCAGATAGCCGTGACCCCGCCAACTACGTCGGAGTGAAAATGTGCAGCATCTGCCACAAGAAGGATGACTCAGGAAACCAGTTCGGCAAGTGGCAGGCCGGGCCCCACGCGAAGGCGTTTGAGACGCTCGGCACCGACAAGGCCAAAGAGGTTGGCAAGAAACTCGGTGTTGACGATCCGCAGAAGAGCGGCAAGTGCCTGCAGTGTCACTCCACCGCGTACAATTTCACCGAGTCCGTCGCGACGGAGAAGATCAAGCCCGAAGACGGCGTCACCTGCGAGTCCTGCCACGGCCCCGGCAAGAAGTACATGGCCAAGAGCACGATGGAAGAACGCGCGAAGGCAGTCGAGGCCGGGTTGATCTATCCCGCCACCCAGAGTTGCACGCTTTGCCACAACGATAAGAGCCCGACCTGGAAGGGATTCGATGAGAAAGCGATGGTCGAGAAGATCGCCCATCCTGATCCAAAAGTGAAACACTAGACGAGCCGGTTGTACCGTCGCAGTGGTGGCCAATGAGTAAACCCGCAGAATGCAGGGAGAGTCTCGCCACACGAGTCGTTGATCGTCTCGCGTCCGTGAAATTTGCGGTGACCGTGGTCATCATCATTGCCATCGCCTGCGTGGCCGGCACGCTGATTCCGCAGGGCACGGACGTTGCGAAGTACGTCCGTCACTACCCAGATGCGGCGGGTCGTATGGAGTTGTTCGGCAAGCTCGGGCTCACCCATGTATTCTATTCGCTGTGGTTCCTGGGTCTGCTGTGCACCCTGTCGGCGAGCGTTGCCGTCTGCAGCACGCGCCGCCTGTCAACGGTCTTGCGCACCACGGGGTACGCTCGTGGTCGCGCGCTCGGCTCGATGCTAACGCATGTCAGCATTCTCCTGATTCTGGCGGGCGGCGTGATTCGCGGCGTGTGGGGCGAAAAAGGCTACATCGAACTGCGCGAGGGAGAAACAAACGCGCAGTTCGTGACCGAGAAGAGCGCCCGGCCGCTGCCATTCGCAATTCACCTCGATAAGTTCGAAATCGAGACCTACGACCAGGCGAAGACGGATGGCGGCACTGCGGCGACGAAGCCAGGCGACGGCGGCGGGAATGGACTGCTGGTTTCGTGGCCTGAGAAAAGCCTGAGAAACCTGCTGCCAATCAAGGTCGGCATCGAACAGTCATTCGGCGATTTCAAAATCACGGTCCTGAAGTATATCCCGGATTTCATCGTGGATATGCAGACGCACGAGGTCACGAGCCGTTCCAGCGAACCGCGCAACCCCGCGATCCTCGTGGCGGTCAACGGTCCGACGTACCACAACCATCGCTGGCTGTTTGCGAAGTTCCCGGACTTCGTCATGCACACGAAGGACAGTCAATCGACCGGGCCCAGCCCGCTGCAGATCGTCTATCAAAACCACGGCGTGGCGAAGAGCAAGACCATGCCATCAGGCCCGATCAAATCGTTTAAGAGCACGCTCAAGCTGGTCGAAGGCGAATCGGTTGTCGGCGAGCGCGTCGTCGAAGTCAACCACCCGTTTCAGTACAAGGGCTACACGTTTTACCAATCCGGCTACAACCCCGACGACCTGTCGTACACCTCGCTGCAGGTGGCGAAAGACCCCGGCGTGCCCGTTGTATACGCCGGCTTCACCCTGATGATCGTTGGATTGTTCATCGTCTTCTACCTTAACCCGTGGCTCGAGGCCCGGAGGACGGCCGTATGACGCTGTTCGCGGCGGGACTGAGCTACAAGACGGCGCCGGTTGAGTTGCGCGAGCAACTCGCGGTGAAACCGTCCCAGCTCGCCTGTCAGGCCTGCCGCTTGAAACTGTGCGGCGACCTCGATGAAGTCGTACTGCTCTCGACCTGCAACCGCGTGGAAATCTACGGCACCACGCCCCGCCTGGACGGCCACATCGATTCATTGTTCCGCATGCTCAGCGCCGAACCCCGGGATGTTCGTTCCCACATCTATGTGCACGAGGACATCCATGCGATACGTCACCTGTTTCGGGTTACCGGGGGGCTCGAGTCGATGGTGCTCGGCGAGACGGAAATCACGGGCCAGGTAAAGAACGCCTACGACGTCGCCCATGCCGCGCGACTGACCGGGGGCGTGCTGAATCGCGTTTTTCAAAAGGCCTTTCAGGCCGCCAAGGAAATCCGCACACACACCAACATCGGGCGTGGGGCGACATCCGTCGGCAGCGTGGCGGTGGAACTGGCCGAGAAGATTTTCCGACGCGATCTCTCGAAGCAGACCGTGATCATTATCGGCGCGGGCCAGATGGGTGAGGCGTGCGTGCGCCATCTGGCGAAGAAGGGTGCACGCTCGATTCTCGTTTCCAATCGCTCGTTCGACCGCGCCGTGGAATTGGCCGGCGAATTCGGCGGCAAGGCGGTGCGGTTCGAAGAATGTCTCAACGCTATGGCCGATGCCGACATCGTCGTCGCGTCGACGGGCTGCCCCAAGACCCTGTTGCATCGCGCCGACGTCGATAAGCTGATGGGGGCACGGCGGAATCGTCCGTTGTTTCTCATCGATATCTCCGTTCCGCGCAACATCGACGCCGAGGTGCAGCGGCTGGACAACGTGTACCTCTACAACATCGACGACCTCGAAGCGATCGTGGCCGGAAACGTGCGCTGTCGCGAGCAGGAGTTGGCGGTGTGCCAGCAAATCATCGACACGCGGGTGGCGGCGCTGATGGAAAAACTCAACCTCGAAAAGGAGCGGCTTTATGACGTGGGCGTTCAATCTCAGCCTGGCTGGGTATCTCACGGCGCTGCTGTTCTCGGCAGCTAACCTGTTTTCGAAACGGGGATGGATCGCCTCGATGGCGACCGTCTTCCTGTCGGCGGGAGCGCTGGCGCAAACGACGTACATGGCCTTGCGCTGGCTCGCCGCGGGCCGCGCGCCATTCAGCAACATGTTCGAGTCGATGGTGCTGTTCGCGTGGGCGGTCGTCGTGGTGTACCTCGCGCTACGGATTCGAAAGCAGATTCCCGTGCTCGGCGCGGCCACCGCGTTGGTCGCGGTGCTGACGCTGGCCTACGCCAGCTCATTCGAGTCGGACATCAAGCCGCTCATGCCCGCGTTGCGCAGCAACTGGCTTGCCGTGCATGTGTTCGCCTGCTTCCTCGGCTATGGCGGATTCGGCGTCGCGGCCCTGGCCAGCCTCGGCTATCTCATTGCCGCGCGCACCGGCAGCAACGTGCGGTCGGAGATCGTGGCCGCGTTTGATACTGCCACGGCGAAGACGATCTCGTTCGGCTTTCTGTTTCTCACGGTCGGCATCATCTCGGGCGCGGTGTGGGCGAACTCCGCCTGGGGCACGTACTGGAGCTGGGACCCGAAGGAAACCTGGTCACTCATTACGTGGTTCATATACGCAGTATTCCTGCATTGCCGTTTTATGCGCGGCTGGAAAGGCCAACGCGCGGCGTGGATTTCCGTCATCGGTTTTGCGTCCGTCATTTTCACCTACTACGGCGTGAATTTTCTGCTGAGTGGGTTGCACAGTTATGCGAGGTCCTGACAACTGGTGGGCAGCATGCGTTTGCATACTGACTCTCTGTTTGTGGCCCGTGGCACGCGCACAGGCCATCGACAACGCTGACTGTTTTGCCTGTCACTCGGACAAGTCGCTCGTCAAAACCAACGCCGCGGGCAAGGCCGTCTCTCTGTTCATTGACGAAGAGAAATTCAAGGCCTCGATTCACTCCAAGAACCTCTGCACCAGTTGCCACACGGACATCACGGAACTGCCGCACGCCGAGACGCACAAGCCAGTCAGTTGCAGCCAGTGCCACCGCATCGAGACGGACATTTACCTGAAGAGCGATCACGGCCAGGCGATCCACAAGGGTGTCGCGGAAGCGGCGTCGTGCCGGGATTGCCACGGTCGCCCGCATGAGTTGCTCGATTATCGCAATCCCGCTTCCCCGGTAAATCGTGTGCACATTCCAGAGACCTGCGGCCGCTGCCATGGGAACGTCGAGGAGATGGAGAAGTTCAAGCTGCGGCAGCGCGCGGTCGTCGTCACCTACGACAAGAGCGTGCATGGTCTGGCCCACTCCCACGGCGTCGCCAATGCGGCAGTCTGCTCGGATTGCCACGGCACACACGACCTCCATCGCTCCACGAATCCCGAATCGAAACTGTACTGGCAGACCATCCCCGCGACCTGTGGGAAATGCCACGATAACGTGCGGCAGACCTATACGCGCAGCGTTCACGGCAAAGCCGTCGCGTCCGGGATTCGCGATGCGCCCGTCTGCACCGATTGTCACGGCGAGCATACCATCCAGGCGGTCAAACTCGCCACGTCCCGGGTTTCCCCGGCCAACATTCCGGAGACCTGCGGCCAGTGCCACACGGCGCAACGGATCGTCACGCAATACCGGCTGCCGCCGAACGTGTTCACGACCTACATTCAAAGCTTTCATGGCCTGGCCTTGCAGGGCGGGAATCTCACCGCGGCCAACTGCGCTTCCTGTCACGGCGTGCACGACATTCTGCCGGCAAGCGATCCGCTCTCGACGATCAACCCGAAGAGCCTGCCCGAAACCTGCGGCAAGTGTCATCCGGGTATCGGCACGCGTCTGAGCGCCGAGTTCTTCCGCATTCACGCTCCGCCTGGCGCCGCGGAAGGCAAACCCTGGATTGTGAACTTCATTTCGCGCCTCTATATCGTGCTGATCGCGGTGACCATCAGCGGGATGGCGATGTTTAACTTGCTCGACTATCTCCGCAAGACCCGCGCGCACATCCATGCGGTGCGGGCCAGTACCGGTGAGGAGCGTCTGACCCGCTGGGCACGTGCCCAACATTTCCTGCTCATGGCCTTGTTTGTTCTGCTGGCGTACACCGGCTTCGTGCACAAATTCCCCGACGCGATGTGGAGTTGGCCGTTTCGCGCGCTGCCAAATGGCAGTTACGTCCGCGGGATGATTCATCGGGTCTGCGGGTGGACATTCGCCGCCTTCTTCGTCGTGCATCTCGTCACGTTGGTCGGCACCCGCCGGGGCCGCATCAATTTGAAGGCACTGTGGTTCGTATGGTCAGACCCCAAGGATGCGCTTGAGCAACTGGCCTACAACCTCGGGCTCCGCAAAACAGCGCCACCGCTCCGCCGCTGGAACTACGCGGAAAAGGCGGAATACTGGGCGCTGGTCTGGGGCTCGGTGGTGATGATCGTCACCGGCGCGATGTTGATTTTCACCGAGACCGTGCTCCGTCTGCTGCCGAAAGTCTGGCACGACGTCGCGCAAGTGATCCATTACTACGAAGCGTTGTTGGCGACGCTGGCGATCGTGGTCTGGCACTTCTACTGGGTCATGTTCGACCCGAAGGAATACCCGATGAACCCGTCGTGGCTCATCGGCAAGAAAGCTCCCCACGAGCCGCAAATTCCCGAATCAGAGTCGAAGGCCGCAGACAAGAAGGAGATTCCACCGAATGCCGCTTCCTAGACAAATCCTGGCGGCCCTTGCGCCCGTGCTGCTGCTGGCGTCCACCGTTGTGGCCGCACAACCAGACGAAGAAAAGTTGTCGGATCGTTGCGCGCTCTGTCACGAGCAGGAGACGAAAGACTGGCTGGGATCGCCCCACGCGCAGACGATGAACGACATTTTCCTGAACGAGTGGACCAACGAAGGCAAAAAATGGGAATGCCTCGTGTGCCACACCAGCCAGTTCGACCGCAAGACCGGCGCATTCTCGCATGAAGGCATCAGTTGCGAATCCTGCCACGGCGCCGCGAAGGATGACCATCCCGACAAATCGAAGATGGCATTGCCCGTGACCTCCGAAGTGTGTCAAGGCTGCCACGCCATCACCTACGGGGAGTGGCGCGTCAGCGCGCACGGACAGAAAAACATCCGCTGCTTTGACTGCCACAAGATGCACGGGATGAAGCTGCGCAAGGACCAACCCGACCAGATGTGCGGCACGTGTCACACGGAGCGGCTCAACAGTTTTTCTCATGCCACGCACGCTCTTGAAGGATTGCACTGCCTGAGTTGCCACATGCCGGAAGTGAAAGGCTCGGTGATGAAGATCCGCGGCCTCGGCGTGCGCGGACACACGTTTGGCGTGGGCGCTGAGACGTGCGCCAACTGCCACCGCGACATGGTGCACGCCAGCCACGAGCGGGCCACGCTCACCGAGGAAGTGCAAAAACTGAAGGCGGCGACACCCGAGAAACTGAAGGAGCACCTCGACCAGTTGGAGCAGGAAGGCGCCAAAATGAAAGAGGAATTGCAGGCCAACCGCCGCGTATTCCCGCCGGTGGTGGGGCTTTCATTCCTGCTGGGCGTTTTTCTCGGGGTCGCGCTGCCGCACTTCCGCCACAAGAAACACCAGGAGCCACCGAAATGATCTCGCGCCGACGATTCTTCCAAACGACGGCGACGGGCGCGCTGGCCGTGCTGGGCGCGCGCAGTCTCTTCGCGGAATTGCACGCCGATCCGAACGAATGCGCCGGCGTGCTGGTGGACCTCACGCGCTGCATCGGTTGCCGGGCCTGCGAGAACGCCTGTCGGGTGCGTGCGGGTTTCGACCCCCTCCCGACCGAGGCAATTGGTTACGGCGCCGGCGAAGGGAAACTTACGTTTCACACGCGGACGTTCATCGATTTTCGAGACGGCCATGTAAGCCCAAAGCAACCGGTGAAGCGGCAGTGCATGCACTGCCTCGAGCCGGCCTGTGTGTCGGTATGTCCCGTTGCCGCACTGGAAAAGATCCACGCCGGCCCGGTCGTGTACCACGAGAACGTGTGCATCGGCTGCCGCTACTGCATCCTCGCGTGCCCGTTCAGCGTACCGAAGTACGAATGGGAGAACGCGCTGATGCCGCGCGTCGGCAAGTGTGATTTCTGCGCCGACCGACAGGCGAAGGGGCAATCACCCGCGTGCGTCGCCGCGTGTCCAACGGGCACACTGAAATTCGGCAAGCGCGGCGATTTGTTGCAGGAGGCAACGGCTCGGCTGGATTCTCAACCGGACCGCTACACCTCACTCTACGGCGAGGATGTTGTGGGGGGCACCTCGTGGATTTACCTGTCCAACACCGCGTCCGAAGAACTCGGCTTCCCGCCCGGCCTGCCGAAGGAACCACTGCCGACACTGACGTGGAAAGCGATTTCGAAACTGCCGTTTGTTGTCATCGGGGTGGGACTGATCTTGAGCGCAGTCGTTCGTTGGCGGACACGAAACGCGACGGAGCAGCCATGAACGAGTTCAACTGGATCCTGGCTTTGTTCCGCGTCATCGGCGTCCTCGTCATGATGAGCGGTGCGGTGTTCGTTTGCTGGTTGCTCTCTGGCCGTCAATCTCCGAAACATATCTCGGGCGTATTTGGCTGGTCATTGCTGACCGTGCTCTGGGGCCTGGGAGGTTACGCGTTCACCTCACGGTATGCACTGGGCCTCGGCGCGGTAACGAATCTTTCCGATCAATTCCCCTGGGGCATCTGGAAAGCGCTGGTCGTTTGCGGAATCGCCTTTGCCTCGGGCGGGTTTCTCATGGCGTGCATGGTGTACATCTTTCGCATCCGTAGGTTCTACCCGATTCTGCGCCCCGTGGTTCTGGCGGCGTATCTCGGCTACATGCTGTCGGCCTCAGGCGCGCTGCTCGTCGATCTGGGGCGATATCACCAAATCTGGCGCCCGATCTTTTACTGGCAGCATCACTCGGTGCTGTTTGAGGTGTCCTGGTGTGTCATGCTCTACACGGGCGTCCTGTCCGTAGAATTCGCGCCCATCCTTCTCGATAAACTGGGCTGGGAGCGACTGTCCCGCGCGATCCATACGATCACGGTCCCCTTTGTCATTTGTGGCGTGATTCTCTCGACGTTGCACCAGTCGTCGCTCGGTTCGCTGTTTCTCATCGTACCCACCAAACTCTTGCCACTCTGGTATACGCCGTTGCTGCCCCTCCTGTTCTTCTTGAGCGCAATCGTATCAGGATTTGCCATGGCAATCTTCGTATCTGCCCTGTCGTTCTGGATTTTCCACAAGCCGCTGGAACCGCGCGTACTCACATCACTGGCCAAAGGCATGACGCCGGTATTGTTTATCTATCTCTTTCTCCGCATCGCCGACCTTACGGCACGGAATGCGTGGATGTATATATTCCGCTGCCCGCTTCAGGGCTTCACGTTCACCCTGGAAATGCTCCTCCTGACGCTGCCGTTGTTCGTGGTGCTGAAAACCCGATGGTCGGGCCGACGGCGCTGGGCGTTTGCGGCGGCGATTCCCGTCATCCTGGGGGTGAACCTGAATCGACTCAACGTCGCCTGGATCGGTCTGTTGCCGGCCACCGGCTCGAACTACTTCCCGTCGTGGATTGAAGTCACCGTCGTGCTGAATCTGCTTTCGTTCGGGGTCGTGCTCTTCGGCCTGGCGGCGCGCTACCTGCCGCTGTTCGAGCATCCGGACGTTGGCGGCCACTCGCACGCCGCCGCGGCGACAAATCACGTGAACGCGATCGGCCCGATGGAGGCGAGTGGGCATGTTTAGGCGCAGTCTCACCGCAAAAATCCTCGTCGCCGTCGGCGTAACGGTCGCGGTGGTGATTGCGATTTACACGTACTTCGTGATTCGCGTGCAAAGCGCCTGGTGGCACGAGCGCACCCAGGCGCAGAACCTCATCGCCGCCTCGCTCATCCACGAGTACCTGAACGGCGTCATGCTGAGCGACCGCCACCAGGAGGTGCAGGGCTTTCTCGAGAGAATGAAAAGCTCCGATGAAATCTGGCGCGGGCGCGTCATCAAACCCGATGGCGCCATCGTGTTCTCGACCGACACCCAGGAAGTCCAGCGCGCGGTGATGACCTTACCACCGGAGCTGTTTGCCGAGAACCGCGTCCTGCAAGGTACGCGCGTCGAGCATGGCCAACGGCTCTCCGTGGTGATGCGCCCCGTGCTGAACAGCCCGAGTTGCCAGCGATGCCATAACGCAAACAACACTGTCAACGGGGCCATTATCGTCGAGAAATCGCTCGCGCCCGCCGAGGCCAGCGTAGCCATCAACCGCAATCTACTCATCGTGTACGGCGTCGTGATCTTTGTGCTGGTCGGCGTTGTGCTGTGGCTGCTGATTGTGCGGCTGGTCACACAGCCCGTCAGCCGCGTCCTCGAACAGATGCGCAACGTGCAGGCCGGCGACCTCCGCGCGCACGCCGAGGCCGAAAGCCTGGATGAAATCGGCGAACTCGCCGGCGGTTTCAATGCGATGGTGCAAAGCCTCCACGATGCCACGCGCGAACTCGAAGAATCGCACGAAAAACAAATCCAGCAGGCGGACAAACTCGCGTCCATCGGCGAACTGGCTTCGGGTATCGCGCATGAAATTCGCAATCCGCTGGCCGGCATTGGCGCCGCCGTCGAGGTGCTGTCGGAAGAGAACAACCTTAACGGCCAGCGCACGGAGATCGTCGCCGAGATTCGCCGGCAGATCACGCGGCTGAACCGAACGCTGCACGACCTGCTGGAATTCGCGCGGCTCCGCGACCCGGAAGTTGCCGCCTGCGACGTGCATGAACTCATCCGCCCGATGCTCACGCTGGTGCGGCCCGACGCGCAGAAGTTTCGCGTAAAAATCGACGAGCAGTATGCCTCGGAATTGCCGCCCATCTCGGCTGATGCGGGCCAAATGCAACAGGCGCTTCTCAACATCCTGCTCAACGGCGTTCAAGCCATGCCCGACGGCGGGACGCTGACCGTATGCACCGAGTCGGCACGGCTCGCCACAGACGACCTGATTGTGCGCATCAAGATTCGTGATACCGGCGTTGGGATTGCACGGCAACATCTCGCAAAAATTTTCTCCCCGTTCTTCACCACCAAACATCGCGGTACGGGGCTTGGCCTGTCAATCACCCGCACGATCATCGAGAAGCACCACGGCAGGATTGCGGTGGAGAGCGAGCCGGGTAAAGGAACAACGTTTACGCTGGAGTTGGCGGCCTGCAAGGACGAGACGTTCGCGCTGCCGTCGCGAGAGCCGCCCTCGGAGGAGGTATTGTCCCATGTCAAAAGCCAAAGTACTCATCATTGACGACGAAAAACTGGTCCGCTGGTCGCTGCAACAGAAACTCGGCCGGGAAGGCTATGAAGTGGAGTCCGCACCGACGGGTGAAGAGGGACTCCATCTCATCCGCGAAGACGGCTTCGACCTCGTGCTGCTCGATCTGCGGCTGCCCGGAATGGACGGCGTGCAGGTGCTGCAGGAGATCAAGAATATGGAGCGCGACATCGCCGTCATCATGTTGACGGCGGAGACGTCCATCGCGCGCGCGGTCGAATGTGTGCGGCTCGGCGCGTATAATTATCTGTGCAAGCCGTTCGAGTTTGACGAAGTGCGCGTGGCCATCGAGAAGGCGCGCGAGGAATTGAAGCTGCGCCGCGAGGTGTCGCGATTGCGCGGCCAGCAGCGGCGTAAGTTCGGCATCGATAACCTGGTGGGCACCAGCGCGCCGATGAAGGCGGTGCGCGAATTGATCAGCAAGGTCGCGGAGAGTGACGCGACGACGGTGCTGGTCGAGGGCGCAAACGGCACCGGCAAGGAACTCGCCGCACGGGCGGTGCACTTCGGCGGCGCGCGCGCCAACCAGCCGTTCATGGACATCAACTGCTCGGCGCTGCCTGAGAACCTCATCGAGAGCGAATTGTTCGGCCACGAGCGCGGCGCGTTCACCGATGCCAAGAACACCAAGAGGGGGCTGTTCGAACTCGCCGATGGCGGCACAATTCTGCTGGATGAAATCGGCGACATGAAGCTGGCGCTGCAGGCGAAAATGCTGCGGGTGCTGGAAACGCGGCAGTTCCGGCGTGTTGGCGGCTCAGCGGACATCACCGTGGACGTGCGCGTCATTGCGCTGACCAACAAGAACCTCGAAGAAGCGGTTGCGCGCGGGGAGTTTCGCCAAGACTTGTATTATCGGCTGAAGGTGATCGCCGTGACCATGCCGACGCTGGCGGAACGTCCGAAGGACATACCGATTCTGGCCGAGCATTTCCTGAAAAGTTTCGCCCACGAGTTCAAGAAGCCGCTCAAGCAGATGTCCGCGCCGGCCCTGGAAGCCCTCCAGAACTACCCGTGGCCCGGCAACGTGCGTGAACTGCGCAACGTGATCGAGCGGCT
>JBGPVO010000012.1:0-13219 GCA_041491705.1 Verrucomicrobiia bacterium | reverse complement strand
CCTACGACGGCGTTGGGCGCGCGCGTCGAATTCCGCAACGTCGTCTTCGGCTATGGCACGGATCGTCTCGCGCTCAACGATATAAGTTTTATCGCCGAACCCGGTCAAACGATCGCGCTCGTCGGTCACACGGGCAGCGGCAAGAGTTCGATGATCAATCTGATCACGAAATTCTACATGCCACAGCAAGGCGACGTGCTCATTGACGGATGTGACACCCGTGAGATCCGCGGGGACTCGTTGCATCGCCAGATGGGCATCGTGAGCCAGCAGAATTTCCTCTTCACCGGCACCGTGATGGAAAATATTCGTTTCGCGCGCCCGACGGCAACGGATGAAGAGGTTATTGATGCCGTCCGCAAACTGGATTTCCTCGACGTGATCGGCTCGCTGTCAGCGGGGTTTGCGACGCTCGTGGGTGAACGCGGCGGCAATCTCTCGCTGGGCGAACGGCAACTCGTGTGTTTTGCGCGCGCGATGCTGGCCGACCCGCGCATCCTGATTCTGGACGAGGCGACGAGTTCCGTGGACGCGATGACCGAAGCGCGCATCCAGCGCGCGCTGGCCAAGTTGCTGGCGGGCCGGACGAGTTTTGTCGTCGCCCACCGTCTCAGCACGATCCGTCACGCCGATCTCGTGCTGGTGCTCGACCACGGGAAGATCGTGGAGCGGGGGACGCACCGCCAGCTTCTCGCCGCCAACGGCGCCTACGCCGAGTTGTACCGGCAATTTGTGAGGAGTTAGGAAGAAGCTTGGCGGAGGGGGCGAAGTCGAACTGGCGAAACTTCCTGCCGTTGCGCATCTGCCTTGAACGGATCAAGCCGCCACTCCCTTTCGCGCTTGCCCTTCTTCATGCGGTCGCGCTGCGGTTCACGTTCGTCGCGCCTCGCATCATCCGTGCGGTAGAGCGAGCGACTTCCAACGTTTCCTGCCTGTGCTGCGCTGAGATCGTGCGTCCTATGCCATCCTAGCGCGTCGATTCTGGCCTCATGGCGCTGTAGGGTTTCTATTACCATTGGCAAGGGAATCATCGGGCCGCTGGCGGGGCTTGTAGGACAAACACCTACACGAATATCAGACTCTCGGCAGTAGCCAGACAGGAGCCAGTGACTTATTGTGCCAGCGACAGAGAAAATGGGTGCCCGTGAACAAACCACAACGGCGGCTGCGCTTCTCCTAGCCTCACCTGGCCTCACCAGGACACCACCGTTAGTTTGCGGGCACCCGGCAATTTCATCGCTGAAAGTCCGAAAGGGACCGCCAGAGGCACGATCACGCTGGCGAGGGCGCTCACAAAGGCCGACGCCGTAACAACCTTGACACTGTAGTCAGTTAAGTAGTCATTTCGGGGCTGTACGGCTGAAAACCAGCGAATTTCCTAGGAAAATCGACAGGCAAAGAGGGAGGGACTTGGACCCCACCCCGCATCGCTACAAACGCTTTTTGGCGAATGCTCGCCCCGATGCGGTCTTGAGGTAACGCTCAAAGTCCAGGGCCGATTGGCGATTGGTAAACGCAATACAAGTCTTGATGCACCAAGGACGAAGCGCTCTTGTGTGAATTGACTTCCCTGAGTTGTGCTCGGCAAGTCGCTCCTTGAAGTCTTCCGTGAACCCCGCGTAGAAGCGGTTCGAATCTTTTCTGCTCTGGAGAATATAAACGTAAAAGAATTTCATGGCTGGCGTGCCGAGTCGTAGCCCGAACCGACACGGTACATTTCTTGTCCGCCTTCGCCTGCGCTACGGCGAGACAGTCTTCGCCCTGCGCTCCGCTTCGGGCGAAGACTGGCGGAGGGGGCGAGATTCGAACTCGCGAGGGCTGTTACACCCCACACGCTTTCCAGGCGTGCGCATTAGACCACTCTGCCACCCCTCCGGAGTTGCGTACGCATTTATACGCGAACCGGGACTGTGGGGCAAGCGCTCCGCTTGCCAAATCACAAAACGACGGCAGGCGATGCGCCGTGTGTATCTCGGCACTGTCGCCGTTGTAGCGTCGGCTGTCCTCAGCCGAAAAACTCTTGACCGTCCCGGATGCGCTGGGGACAGCGCACGCTACACTAGCGCTTCGACCCTCGGCGGCATTATCAACGCGCCCGCCCTACAACGGCTTGTTGTCGGTCAACTGCTGCAGCAGCCATTCTTCTTCGAGCGGGCTGAGGTCGAACCGGACGGCAGTTTTCTCAACGGCCTCGAGTTTGGTCATGGCCGGGTGTTCCTTGCGCAAGATGTTCAACCAGTCCAGCGCCTTGGCCCGTTTCTCGGCTTTCTCTTTGCTCATGTTTGGCCACCCTTGCCGGCAGCGCGCAGCAAGCGGTCGCGAACGGCCAGCCCAAGTCCCTGCGACGCCGGCAGCACGCACAATATCACGTCCACACCCTGCGCGTCCAAGGTGCGCAACTGGGCGAAGAGCGTGTGCGCAAGCCGTTCGATGTCGTCGGTAATGGTTACGAAGCCGACGCGTTTACCCTGGCCTCGCAGTTCGTCAGTTCGCGTCTGGAGTTGTTTCGCGGTCTCGAACAATTCGACCATTGCATGCGGGGCGTAATGCTTGGACGTCAGGCCGGGGCTGGCGAGACCCTCTCCCGCAATTTCATCCGCAACACTCGTGGCGAGCCGCACGTCGCCGAGCACCTCGGCCAGCCGTTCGCGGCTCACGCCGCCGGGCCGCAGGATCGCCGGCGGCGATTGCGTCACGTCAACCACCGTTGATTCCACGCCGAGCGGGGTCGGTCCCGCATCGAGAATCAGGTCAACCCGGTCAGCCAAATCTTCCACGACATGCTCGGCGCAGGTGGGGCTGGGTCGGCCAAATCGATTGGCGCTCGGCGCGGCAATGGGCAAGCCTGCCGCGGCCAGCAGGGCGGCGGCAACGGGATGCCACGGCATACGCAGTGCAACGGTTGGACGATGGGCGGTCACTTCGGCCGGAACCAAGGCGGATTTTTCGACGACGAGCGTCAACGGCCCGGGCCAGAAACGGCAGGCGAGCAATTCGAATTGGGGCAACAACCGTTTTATCAACGGTCGCGCCATGGCCAGGTCGCGCACGTGGACGATCAGCGGGTCCCAGCCGGGCCGGTCCTTCGCGGCGAAGATCTTTCGGACGGCCTGGGCGTCGAGCGCGTGCGCGCCGAGTCCGTACACAGTCTCGGTGGGAAAGGCGACGAGTCCGCCGTCGCGGAGAATCCCGGCGGCCCGCTCGATCACGCGCGGTTGCGGCGATTGCGGATCGATCTTGACGACGTTCTTCATTCGTCGCCGAAACACGTGCCGATGGAGCGCGCCATGCGGATGGCCGGCGAGCGTCGTGAAACGAGGCGCGGCGCCGAGCCGGGCACGATCAGCGGCACGCTGGTGATCTTGCCGCCGCGGAGACTGGCCATGCGATTGAATTTCCCCGCGCAAACCATCTCGACGGCGGCGGTGGCGAATTGGGTTGCCAGAAAGCGGTCGAAGGGTGTGGGCGTGCCGCCACGTTGGAGATGGCCGAGAATGGTATAGCGTGTTTCCAGCCCGGTGCGCTCCTCAAGTTGCCTGGCCAACACGGCGCTGACACCGCCGAGGCGAAGCTGTTCGAAGGAGCCGGCCACGCGGTCGCGCACGACCACGTCGCCCCCGACGGCGCGCGCGCCTTCGGAGACCACGATGATGCTAAAGCGTTTCCCGCGGCGATTCCGCTCGATAATCTTATTGCACACGGAATCGAGTCGATAGGGGATTTCCGGAATCAGGATGACGTCGCCGCCGCCGGCGACACCGGAGACAAGCGCGAGCCAGCCGGCGGCGCGGCCCATGACTTCGAGCAGCATCACGCGGTGGTGCGACGCGGCGGTGGTGTGGAGCTTGTCCACGGCTTCGGTGGCGGTGGTGACGGCGGTGTTGAAGCCGAATGTGAGGTCCGTGCCGCGCACGTCGTTATCGATGGTCTTGGGGACCCCGACGATCCGTAGGCCGAGCTTGGACATCTTGTGCGAACATTGGAGCGTGCCGTCGCCGCCGACCGCAATGAGCGCGTCGAGCTTCAGCTTGCGGTAGTGGCGAACGACATCACCGGAGGCGTCACGGGTGCGTTCGGGGTGGCGATGGTCATCGACATAGCAGAACGGGTTGTCGCGGTTCGTGGTGCCGAGAATCGTGCCGCCTTGCGTGAGAATGCCCGAAACATCGTCCCAGTGGAGCCATCTGCCTTCGCCGCGGACGAGTCCGCGAAACGCGTCGTAGAAGCCGAACACGCGGGCGCCATGGTTGTTCATCGCCGCCTTGGCGACGCCGCGCACGACGGCGTTCAGTCCCGGCGCATCGCCGCCACCCGTCAACAGACCGATTCGCTGGATTCGTTTCACCGCCGCGAGTGTGGCATAGCGCCGAAATGGTGAGAAGCAGGATTTTCTTGCCGGCACTGTCGCGTCGTGGAAGACTGGGCCACGCTGCTGCATGAAGAACACCGCCATCTTGTTGATTGATTGTCCCGACCAAAAGGGAATCGTCGCGGCGGTCTCCGATTTTCTCTACCGCCATAATGCAAATATCCTGCACGCGGACCAGCATCAGGACGGCGACCTCAAACTTTTCCTCACGCGCGTGGAATGGGAGTTGGAGGATTTTGGATTGCCGATTGCCGATTTTGGAAAGGCGTTCGCGCCCATTGCTGAAAAGTTCAAGATGCGGTGGCGGTTGGCGCTTTCGTCAGAGCGACCGCGGGTGGCGATCTTCGTCTCGAAATACGACCATTGCCTGGCGGATTTGCTGTATCGGCACGAGAGCGGGGAACTGGCCTGTGAGATTCCGCTCATCATCAGCAACCATCAGGAGGCAGAACGGCTGGCGGCGTTCCACCGGATTCCGTTTCACGTTGTCGTTGCCGGGGATGGCAAGAAAGCGGAAGCGGAACGGCAGCAACTCGCGTTGTTGAAGAAGCATTCCATCGACCTCGTGGTGCTGGCGCGGTACATGCAGGTTTTGACCGGCGAGTTTGTGGCGCAATACCCGCAGCGGATCATCAACGTGCATCATTCCTTCCTGCCCGCGTTCAGCGGCGCGCGACCGTATCATCGGGCGTTCGAGCGCGGGGTGAAATTGATCGGCGCGACGAGCCATTACGTGACCGAGACGCTGGACGAAGGGCCGATCATCGAGCAGGACGTGGTGCGGATTTCGCACCGCGACCAGTTGGAAGATTTGATCCAGAAGGGACGCGACCTGGAGAAGGTGGTGCTGTCGCGCGCGGTGCGGTGGCACATCGAGCATCGCATACTGGTCTACGCGAAGAAGACAGTCGTATTCGATTAGGTTGGAGACTTCTCGCCAGTGCGGATGGCAACCGTATCCATGGCCGTGCACGTACTTTTTTGGAAAGGAGGACGTGCCGTTTTCAACTTTGAACGGTGCGCCAGTACGTTTCGGGTGTTGTTCGCATGTCATCCGTGATGCCTCGCTCGGCGGGAGCGGACCATGATCCGACGAAAAGCGAGAAAGATCGGGGATATTACCGTTTTACCGCGCCGAAGCGGGGAGGGGATGTCGGCAACTCGCGGGTCGGAACTGGACGCCATCAAACTGACCCTGAATTGGCATCTGGAGTGCTTGTAATGGAGTCTGTTATGCGATCTAAAACCACCCATGCGCGACACAAAGTCCTGCTGGTTGCCGAAGACGATGAAGCCGTGGGGGCACTGGTTTGCGAAGCGCTCAAGGAGGCAGGCTTCAAGACTCACTGGGTCAAGGACGGCATCGAGGCGCTCAACTACGTTCTCGAATCGCGGCCCGACGGGATTATTTTGGACCTTGTCCTCCCGCGACTAAACGGTTTTGAGCTTTCCGGCATGGTGCGCAAGAGCCCTGCGGTCCAGTGGACCCCCATCATCATGATGTCGGGCCGGACCGAGCATTCCGACAAGATGCAGGCGTTTGAACTGGGCGCCGACGACTATGTCAGCAAACCATTCCGCACCGAGGAATTGGTCGCCCGCGTCGAAGCCGTGCTTCATCGCACTGCCGGGCGAACCAGCCCGATATCGTTCGCCCCTTCGTACAACGCGTAGCAATCCGAAAGTCCACCGGTCGTTCCACCCGGATTCAGTACGACGCAAGATCCGTCAAAACGTGTATCCGACAAAACGTGCATCCGATCACCGTCGGTTTGGTACGCCGAAGGCGAGCAAGTTAGAACCATTGATGGCATGATCGACTGGCTGCGCGAATTGGGGAAGCTCCGCGAAATGTTCGCAGCCGACCCAGTGACAGCGAAGTTGCTGGCCGCATAGCGGCATCATCCAAGGCGGTTGTTCGGGGCTACGCGCTGCTTGGGCACGTCGCGAAGCGCTGCTCGCCGCTGACAGCCCGGTCCACGAATCGATAGCACTCTGTGCTGCGTAGAAAGTAAGTGAACATCGGAAAGTGTTGGTTTTCAGTCCGCGTGTGCAAAAAGCTGCAATTTGTTGGGGTTTTCGATGATCGCTTGTGCAAGAAGCAGGTAGCAAGTAGGCGACTTTGGGACCAGGTTCGTCGGCGATTCGTTGGAATCCTGAGAAACAAATCGGCCCGGAATGTGGGGGGCGACACCCGCGTGGTGCGCAATGGCAACGATGGTGTCTGGCACGTATTTCATGCAGCCGTGCGAATGCGTTTGAGGAATTCGATCATGAATTGCCTGACCATGAGAGCGTAGGGCTGGGACGGATGCATCAATGTCTTCAAGCTACCAATCTCCCGCTCGCGCAAATCCTTCCCGATCTGCAACGATTTCTTTGCCCTACTTCTCGCGGTGGGATTGCTGTTCTCATGGCTTTCGAGATCAAATCCCAATTCGATCAGACTTAGAATCAGATCGAATCTGGAACGCACCAGTAGTAGGCGCTCCTTACGCTTGTCCACCAGCCCTTTAGCGGTTGAGTGCGTAAACTTTAATGGACTCCAAGGCGCGTGATCCCGTACGGTTTTCCTCGTCAAGATCCTCACAGTAATGTCTTGCAGTCCCGATAGCCTCAGGCGTATAAGTCCAATATCACCCGTTTGGGGCGACTTCCTGTGACTCACTGAAGCGTCCTGTTTGCGCGAGGCTAGGAGCGATTGCTGGAGTGCTTTCGAGCCATCTGTGGAGGCCATTCGAATCAAATGCTCTCATGCATAACCCGGGAAAGCAGATTCACCGATACCTGAAAGCTCCTATGCACACCATCTTCACGCACAGCACGTCCCTGCCGACAGGCAGCAGAAGAGAAGCATTAACCACCGGGGTGTTCGTGACACAGAAGGCGAGGAGGAATTCATGATCAGTGCAAGTGGGCACGCGCACAAGATGCACCGGAATCAAACGCAGCGGAGTCGATGCCACAAGTTCAAGTTTTGCTTTTTTTGCATGTTGGCATTGGCAGCAAGCGGCCTTCTGTCCGTCGCCCTCGGATTCCCTGCAGATTCCAAACCCGAACTTCCCAATCTTGACAAGCGGATGCGGACGGCGCAGTTCGACGACGCGCAGCAGGCATCTGTGAAACAGTTGAAGGCGCGGCTGGCCGGCGCGCAGGTGGAGGTGGATGAGGTTGCGGGTTCGCCGAAGTTCGTCCGGGCGCTGGACCGGTTTCTCACGGGCCCGGCGGGCGAAGGCGGAGCGGTGCGGGCGGAACAACTGCGCGCGATCCCAGTTGGCGATCCGCACCGAGCGGTCAAAGGTTTTCTGAATGAATACGCCGGCTTGTTTGGGCACGGGGCGGAGGCGCTGAACCAGGCCCACATCGAGCGCACCTACGTCACGCCGCACAACGGATTGCGGACGGTGATTTGGGAACAGCAGGTGGACGAGATTGCCGTTTACCAAGGGCGGCTGATCGCCCATACGACGAGCAAGGGGGAACTGGTCAGCATTGCCAGCCGCTTCGTGGCGAATCCGGACGCGGCCGCTACGCGTGGCACCAAGGACCGAACCGCGCTTGTGGCAGCACCCACCGTTTCGGCTCCGCAAGCCGTGGCGTTGGCAGCGCAGAACCTCGGCGAAGATGTCAACGCCAATCAGGTGACCGCCTTGGCTGAGGCCGAAGTCGGCCCGGAGAAACACCAAAAATTCAAGGCCCCGGAGTTGAAGGGTGAAACCGACGTGCGGCTGACGTGGCTGCCGATGGATAAAGTCACGTTGCGGCTGTGCTGGGACGTGGTGCTGATGAGCCGCAAACGCGGAGAGATGTTCCGCGTGGTGCTGGATGCGCGTAGCGGCGAAGTGCTGGTGCGGACTTGCCTCACCCAATCCCTCGCCGACGCCAGCTACCGGGTCTTCACCAGCGACAGCCCCTCGCCGTTTTCTCCAGGTTGGCCGACGCCAAACACGAACCAGCCGCCGTTGGTGTCGCGGACCCTGATCACGCTCTCAGCGATGGACACGAACGCCTCGCCCGCCGGGTGGATCAACGATGGCGACAATCAAACTCTGGGCAATAACGTGGACGCCCACACAGACCGGAACTCGGACAACGTGCCGGACCTGCCTCGTCCGCAAGGTTCGCCTTTCCGGGTGTTCGATTTTCCGATGGACCTGACGGCGCAAGACCCAACGAATTACGCGGCCGCCGCGGTGGCGCAATTGTTCTACTTGTGCAATCGGTATCACGACACGCTGTATCAACTGGGCTTCACGGAAGCGGCGGGCAATTTCCAGAGCAACAACTTCAGTCGCGGCGGCGTGGCCAACGACGCGGTGCAGGCCGACGCGCAGGACGGCAGCGGCACCGATAACGCCAATTTCTCCACGCCGCCGGACGGCTCGCCTGGGCGAATGCAGATGTACATCTTCACCGCCATGTCGCCGCGGCGAGACGGCGATTTGGATGCGGAGATTGTGTTTCACGAGCACACTCATGGCTTGAGTTGGCGGCTGGTGGGCGGCGGGCAGGCCTTGGGGACAACGCAGTCGGACGGCATGGGCGAGGGCTGGTCTGATTTTTATGGCCTGTCACTATTGAGCGAACCCGGGGACGATGTGAATGGTGTTTATGCGGCCGGGGCGTATGCCAGTTACAAGATTGGCGGGGTGAGCGATACGCAGAACTATTATTTCGGCATCCGGCGGTATCCGTACAGCACGGACATGACCAAGAATCCGCTCACGTTCAAGGACATTGATCCGGCGCAGGCGGATTTCTGTTCTTCGAGCGCACCGTATCACACCGGCATGTTTGGCACCTGCTCCGCCGCCAGTGCCAGCGAAGTTCACAACGAGGGCGAAGTGTGGTGCGTGACGTTGTGGGACGCGCGGGCCAACCTGATCAACAAGTATGGGTGGGCGGTAGGCAATCAGTTGATACTCCAACTCGCGACGGATGGGATGAAGCTGACGCCGGCGGCGCCGAACTTCCTCCAGGCGCGCGATGCGATCATTCAGGCTGATCTGGTGGATACCGGCGGAGCCAACCGCAACGAATTGTGGGCGGCGTTCGCCAAACGTGGCATGGGCTTCAGTGCCACCTCACCCGGCAGTTCCACCACCACCGGCCTAGTCGAGGCGTACGACCTGCCGGACGATCTGCGCGTGACGCCCCAGACCAGCTTGACATCCAGCGGGCCAGTTGGCGGACCATTCAACCCGGCCTCGCAGACCTATACACTGAGCAATACCGGCTCGAACGCGCTCACTTGGGCCGCTCAGAAGACCGCCGCTTGGCTGGATCTTTCCGCCGCGGGTGGCAGCTTGGCGTCTGGGGACTCCAACACCGTCAGTGCGTCGGTCAACGGGTCGGCCAACACATTCCCAATGGGGATTTACACCGACAGCATCGTGTTTTCGAACATCACGAGCGGTGTCAGGCAGACGCGCGCCGTGATGCTGCGTGTTGGCCAGCCGGACTATTTCACGGAGCTGTTTGATACGACGCCGAACGATACCGACAACCAGTCGCTAATGTTCACTCCCGATGGCTCGGCAAGCTACTACGCGGCCTGTCGCAATTCCGCGAGCGCGTTTCCGACCGACCCCGCCGGCGGCACGACACTGGCGTTGACCGACGACAACTACGTGCAGGTCTCACTCACAGGCGGAGCGCAAGTGTCGCTCTATGGTACCAGCTACAGTTCCTTCTTCGTCGATAGCAACGGCTACATCACCTTCGGCAGCGGGGACACGAGCATGTCCGCATCATTGAGCACCCATTTCAGCCGACCCCGTATCGCCGCGCTGTTTGACGATCTCAATCCCGGCGCTGGCGGCAGCGTGTCCTGGAAACAGTTGGCCGATCGCGTCGCCGTGACCTACCAGAATGTTCCGCAGTACGGCACCTCCAACGCAAACAGCTTCCAGATTGAGATGTTCTTCAACGGCCAGATTCGGGTCACCTGGCTGGCGATTGCCGATACGCGCGGGCTGGCCGGCTTGTCCAGAGGTACCGGCGTGCCGACCGGTTTCGTTGCCAGCGATTTGAGCACGTATGCCCCCTGCCAACCCCTTTCGCTCGTCAGTTCCATCGTCAGCAGTAATAGCGGCAACGGCAATGCCAGCCTCGACCCCAACGAATGCAACGATGTGTTCTTCCTGCTGCACAATGAAGGCACCGCCGTCGTCAGTTCCGTCAGCGTTACGCTGTCCACCAGCACACCCGGCTTGACGATCGTTCAGCCGTTCTCGACCTACCCGGACGTGCTGCCCGGCCAGACCGTTACGAACCTGATGCCATTTACCGTCAACTCCGCACCGTCATTCGTTTGCGGTTCGACCGCGAACGTTCTACTGAACGTTGCCTATAGCGGCGGCTCGCAAACGGCAGCGGTCAATCTCCCGTCCAGCATTGGCAACAACTACGCAATCACTCAGTCCACCGGCGTCTCCATCGTGCCGGGCACGACAGACACTGGCAATCACTGCGACGACTGCGTCACCACAATCGCGCTGCCGTTCAACTACACGTTCTACGGCACCGTTTGCAGCAACGTGACGGTCAGTTCCGATGGCAACCTGCAGTTCGGCGGCAGCAACACCGCTTGGGCCAACACATGCCTGCCGGTCAGTGGCTGGGTGCCGGCGATCTTCGCGCACTGGGACGACCTCCGCACGGATGCGAGCGGCAGTGGCATCTTCACCTCGACGAGCGGCACCGCGCCCAACCGGATCTTCAACATCGAATGGCGTGCCACGTACTTCAGCGGCGGCACCAACCTCAACTTCGAAGTGCGGCTCTACGAGAGCCAGCCGCGCTTCGACCTTATCTACGGCACCCTCAACGGCACCGGCAGCAGTGCCACGGTTGGCGTCGAGAACAACTCCAGCGCCTACACGCAGTTTGAGTGCAATACCGCTGGGCTGAGCAGCGGGCTGCAATTGGCTTTTGACTTGATGAACTGCCCTGACGGCGGCGGCGGATGCGGTGCCCTCGTGGCGAATTTCCACGGGACGCCAACCACGGGTTTGGCCCCGTTGACGGTGACGTTCACCGACACATCGTCGGGCGCCATCACGAATCGGTTCTGGGATTTTGGCGACAGCAATACAACCAATGTCACAACCAACGTCGTCGTCCACAGTTATGGCGGCGGTATGTATGGTGTGACACTGATCGTGAGCGGTCCAGACGGCTCGGCGACAAACACGCGGCCAAACTATATCACAGCGTTGACGTGGCTAGGGATAAGCTGCCCGGCGGAGGTGTCCACCACCACCGATGTCGGCGCCTGCACGGCCAGCGGCGTGGCGCTGGGCAATCCCTCCACCACCGGTACTTGCCCCGGCAGCGTCACGATCATCAACAACGCACCCGCCCAGTTACCGACCGGCACCAACCAGGTGGTGTGGACGGCGACCGATGCCTGCGGCAACTCCAGCACCTGTACCCAGCAGGTGGTCGTCGTCAGCACCAGGCCGCCGACGATCAGTTGCCCGAACATCGTCACAAATGTGACGCCGAATTGCGCAGCGGCCCTCACCTATACGCCGACAGCGACAGGAAACTGCGGTGCGACCCTCAGGTCGGTCACCTGCAAACCTGTCAGCGGTTCGTCGTTCAAGACGGGGGTCACCCCCGTGACGTGCACGGCGATCGATATACTGGCCCGTACGAACACATGCTCGTTCACCGTCACGGTGCTGAATACGGCTTCCGGGGTGCTGACGTACAGTGTCAGCCCGACCAATTACACGTACCAAACTTGCGGGCCGATAGCGGTCACGTTCAGACCGCTGGCAAAAGTGTCAGATCTTTGTCTCGCCACTGATACCAGAGTCATCGTGACAAACTATTGCGTGCCACCGTCGAGGTCGATCTTCCCGATGGGCACAACGACGGTGCACTGCTACGCGCAAGACAAGTCGGGGAACACCGCCACGTGCTCGTTTGACATCACGCTGGCTGACCTGACCAAGCCGACCATCAAACCCGGCGTGAAGAATGAGTGCGTGGTGCAGGGCTGCGACGCAACGGTGTCCTACACCGGGCCCGTCAACGCGGATAAGTGCATTGTCGTAACCGTTGACTGCACCCCGGCCTCCGGCACGGCGGATTTCACCATCGCGAATGCCAGGACCACCAGCAATCTGGTGACCTGCACTGCTACCGATGCGGGTGCCAATTCGGCCTCCACCAACTGGTGGATTCTCGTCAATCAGCGGGTGACGCCGCAGTGGATGGCGCCTGTGAGCGGCAACGGCCTATGCTTCATTTCCGACACGGATGCGGAGCCCACGAACACGTTCGCGGTGGGCCAGATCGTGACCAACCAGGTGAAGCTCTTCGACTTGAACGATGATGAGGTCACCGCCGGGATGTCCAATGCGGTCGTCAAGATCCAGTTCAGCCTGCGCAACCAGGACACGCCGACCAGCTCGTCGTTGATCACCAACGTCACGCCGCTGGTGCCAAGACTGGGCCGCGGCACCAAGGGGACCAACCTCAGGCCGGTAGGCACGATGAAGTACATCACAAACGGCAACTATTTCGCCTTCGACGTCATCACCACCAACTGGGTTGCCAACACGGTCTCGAACTTCTACCGTGCCACGGTGACGGTTACACCCAAGCCGAGCTGCACAAAGTCTACGGTCGGCACCGGCGCAGTACGGTTGGTGGGTGGGGAGCAGCAATAACACCGCGCACTTCGCCCGCGCCCTGCTTTCACGAGCCACACTGGCCAATAGGGTGGCGCAGATTGGCGGGGTGACTGTCGTGCTGACAGGTGATCCGGTGTGCTTCAGCGCCGCGGCCACCGACCCCGAAGGCAAAGCGGGCGATTGCTTGTGGGACTTCGCCGAT
>JBGPVO010000011.1:0-13384 GCA_041491705.1 Verrucomicrobiia bacterium | reverse complement strand
CCATGGGCGTGAGGGACCAGACGATTTTCCCCGAAGTGGAACTTGACAAGATCAAGCACAACCTTGGCATGGACGTAACGATTGTGACCACGGCGAACACCGATGCGGAGGCAAAGGAGCTTCTCAAATTGCTCGGGATGCCGTTCAGCAGCTAGAGGATCGAGTTATGGCGAAACTGACCTGGGAAGTGAAGCAGCGGCGGCCAGCCAAGTTCACGGCGCGGAAATACAACCGTTGCCAGAACTGCGGTCGCCGGCGCGCGTATATTCGGCGGTTCAAGATTTGCCGCATCTGCTTCCGTGAATTGGCCAGCCAGGGCAAGATCCCCGGCGTAGTGAAGGCGAGTTGGTGATTCGATGAACGTGACCGATTCTATTGGCGACATGTTGACGCGGATTCGCAACGCGAATAGCGCGCTCAAACCCGAGGTGCTCGTGCCGTACTCGCGCCTGAAGGCAGAGATTGCAAAGGTGCTGAAGCGCGAGGGCTACATCGCGGATTTTTATGCCGAGAAACTGGAGAACGGGCGGCAGGTATTGAAAGTACAACTGAAGATCGTTGGCAAGGAGCGCGCGATTGTGGGGATCAAGCGTGTGAGCCGGCCTGGACTGCGGCGCTACGTTGGTTCGCAGGACGTTCCGCGCGTGCTCGGCGGGATGGGGATTTCGATCCTGACGACGTCGCGAGGTGTGATGACCGGCTATGAAGCCAAGAAGGCGAACGTCGGCGGAGAGCTTTTGGCGTACGTGTGGTGATGGACTATGTCACGAATTGGCAAAAAACCAGTTGAGATTCCGGCCAAGACCAAGGTCGAAGTGAAGGGCCAGACGGTCCTTGTCGAAGGGCCGAAAGGCACGCTGGAGTGGACGGTTCCTTGGCCGATCAAGGTCGAGGTGAAGGACGGCAAGGTCATTGCGACCACGTCGCAGCTCGACCGCGTGGGCAAGTCCCGCTGGGGATTGTCGCGCAGTTTGATCGCGAACATGGTGAAGGGCGTCAACGACGGTTACACGAAGAAGCTGCACGTCGAGGGCGTGGGGTTCCGCGCGTCGGTGCAAGGAACAAATTTGCAGATGTCGCTCGGCTATTCGCATCCGATTGTATTTGCGATTCCGAAGGGCGTAAAAGTGTCGGTGGCGGACACGTCGGACAAGAAGCCAGAAATTACGATTGAAGGACCAGACAAACAGATGGTCGGCGAAGTGGCGGCCCGGATTCGCCGCTTCTATCCGCCCGAGCCATACAAGGGCAAAGGCATCCGTTACGTGGGCGAACAAGTGCGCCGCAAGGCGGGCAAGACTGTTACCACGGCGGGTGGTTAATCGGGGCGTTGAGCAATGATTCCACGAACAAGAGTTGAAGCACGATATCGGCGGCACCTGCGACTGCGGCAAAAAGTCCGCGGCACAGCGCAGCGCCCGCGGATGAGTGTGTGCATGACCGGCAAGCATATCTACGTCCAGTTGATTGACGACGTCAAAGGCGTGACCCTGGCTTCGGCGAGTACGGCAGGCACCGAGTTGAAGGGCGCGAAGAGCACCATCGAGGGCGCCAAGAAGGTCGGTCAACTTGCCGCGCAACGGGCGAAGGCAAAAAGTATCACCGAGGTCGTGTTCGACCGTGGTGGGTTGCGGTATCATGGACGGGTCAAGGCGTTGGCCGACGCGGCGCGCGAAGCAGGATTGAAATTCTAATATGGCACCTGAGAAGAAACCGAAGATTGCTAAGCCAGTTGTTTCGAAGGACAAAGAAGCCTCGCCGGTGGCCGTGGTCGAGGAGTTGGGAGTCGAGCTCGAACACGGGGGTGGGGAGATCATCGAGAAGGTTGTGTACGTCAACCGCAGTGCGAAGGTCGTGAAGGGCGGACGCCGTTTCCATTTCAGCGCGCTGGTGGTTGCTGGCGACCGACGAGGCCACGTCGGCTGGGGATTTGGCAAGGCGAATGAGGTGGCGGATGCCATTCGCAAGGGCACCGACCAAGCGAAGAGGGCCATGGTGACAGTGAATTTAAGGAACTCCACAATTCCACACGAGGTGATTGGGGTGTTTGGCGGCGGGCGCGTGTTGTTGCGGCCCGCTTCGCCCGGCACGGGCGTCATTGCGGGCGGCGGTGTCCGCGCGGTCATTGAGGCGGCGGGCATTCGTGACGTGCTGACGAAGTCACTGGGGTCCAGCAACGCGGTGAACGTGGTGAAGGCGACGATCGATGCGCTGCTGAAACTTCGGCCGCGTGAGGAGATCTACCGGGTGCGGGGTTTGTCTCGCCCGCCCGCCGCAAGGGTAAACTGACATGACGATGCGACTGCATAATTTGAAGCCGCGTCCCGGTGCGAAGCACCGCACGAAGCGGTTGGGCATTGGCGAGAGTTCGGGGCATGGCAAGACCAGCGGACGCGGTGGCAAAGGCCAGACGGCGCGTTCGGGCGGCTCGATTCGCCTCGGGTTTGAAGGCGGCCAGATGCCGCTGTTGCGTCGCATCCCGAAGCGTGGATTCAATAATGCGAACTTCCGCACGATTTATACGATCATCAACGTCGAGCAGCTTAACGGTTTCGATGACGGCGCGACGGTCACGCCCGAGGCGCTTGTCGAGACCGGATTGGCGGACAGGCTTTTTGAAGGCGTGAAAGTGCTCGGCAATGGCGAATTGAAGAAGAAGCTCATCGTCAAAGCCCAGCGATTTAGCGCGTCGGCGCGCGACAAGATTATGAAGGCGGGCGGTCAATGCGAAGAACTACCGCTACGCAGCATCCATCACAAGCCAGCGGTGTCAGCGGCCACGCCGAAGGCACCTGCAGGAGAGAAGTAACAACCGATCTTTGACAGAACATGTTCTCCGCCTTCTTCAACTGCTGGAAAATCCCCGAACTGCGGCGTCGGATTCTGTTCACCCTGGGGATGGTGGCGATTGCGCGCCTGGGGGCGAACATTCCCTGTCCGGGGGTAGATCCCTCCGAACTCAACCAGTATATGGAGCAGGTGCAGCAGCACGTGGGCGGCAGCATCGTAGGGCTGGCAAACATGCTGACGGGCGGCGCGCTGCAGCAATGTGCGGTGTTTGCCCTTGGCGTGATGCCGTACATCAGCGCCTCGATTATCATGATGTTGCTGACGGCGGTCATGCCGTCGTTGGAGAGGCTCAAGCAGGAGGGCGAGACGGGCCGGGCAAAAATCATTCAGTACTCGCGGTATATGACAGTCGGCCTGTGCATCATCCAGGGCTGGTTGTTGGCCAAGGCATTCGAACATCCCGAACAACTCTTCCAAGGGTTCAATGGGGTGCTGGTGGTCAATCCCGGGGTCAGCTTCGAGATCCTGACAGTGATTACGATTACCAGCGGAACGATCTTGCTCATGTGGATTGGCGAACAGATCACGGAGCGCGGTATCGGCAACGGGATGTCGATCATCATTACCGTTGGCATAGTTGACCGATTGCCGCGAGCCATCGCCTACACCTGGCGGCTGTTTGTGGGACCCGAGAGCCAGTTCAACATTCTTCACGCAATCCTGTTGCTCGTGATGGCGGTGGCGGTGACGGCAGCGGTAATCGCGGTCACCGAATCACAGCGGAAGATTCCGGTGCAGTACGCCAAGCGGATGGTGGGACGCAAGATGCTCGGCGGCGGGCAGACATTCATGCCGCTGAAGGTCAATTATTCGGGCGTGATGCCGATCATATTCGCACAGGCGATCCTGCTGTTTCCCGCAAAGGTCTTTTCCATGTTGCAGATACCCGTGTTTCAAAATCTAGCGCGTAGACTGACCGAAGGGGAATGGCTTTACCTGACCTTGTATGGGTTAATGATTCTGTTTTTCTCGTATTTTTGGGTGGCAACACAGTTCAACCCGCTGCAAATCGCGGACGATTTGAAGAAGTACGGCGGGTATGTTCCCGGGATTCGGCCGGGCCGGCCGACAGCAGAATACCTGGATCATACGATGACGCGTATCACGCTGGCGGGCGCAGTTTTTTTGACGGTCATCGCGGTGATCCCCTATATTTTGTCGCGAAACTTCAGCCTGCCGTATTTGACGGCGAGTTTCTTTGGCGGAACAAGCCTGCTGATTACCGTCGGCGTGATGCTGGATACGATGCGCCAGGTGGAGTCGCATCTGGTGATGCGCCATTACGACGGGTTTTTGCGCAAGGGCCGGATGCGAGGCAGGTTCTAAGGGTGGGAGGGTGACGTTGTTGAGTCACCACCGCGTGGTGTTTTTGGGGCCGCCGGCTTCGGGCAAGGGAACGGCGGCCATGGCACTGAGCGCGGCGCTCGGCGTGCCGCACGTATCGACGGGGCAGATGTTCCGGGCGGCGATCCGCAAGGGCGGGCCGGTCGGCGGCGCGGCAAAGCGGTTCATTGACAAAGGGCAATTGGTGCCCGACGACATCACGATGGAGGTCGTCCGGCTGTGGCTGGACGAACATGGTCGGGACGGCGGATTCATCTTCGACGGGTTTCCGCGCACCCAGGCCCAGGCGGAGGCGTTTGACCGCGTCCTGCTGGAGAAGGGGATGCCCGTGACCGTGGCGGTGTTGCTGGATGCCGGCGAGGCCGATATCCTCGAACGCGTGTTGGGACGGCTGAGTTGCGAAAAATGCGGCACGCTGTATCATAAACGGTTCGTGCCGCCGCAGCGGTCAGGCATTTGCGACAAGTGCGGGGGCAAGCTGACACAGCGTGCGGATGATACGGCTGAGACCGTGCAAAAACGGCTTGCAGTTTATCGCCGGTTGACGTTGGAGGTAGTGAAGCACTACGAACGGGTGGGGATCCTGAAGCGTGTTGACGGTGGCCAGCCGAAGGACAAAGTGTTTGCGGACACAGTGGAATTGCTGAAGTCGTGATCGTTATCAAGACGCCAGATGAGATTGAGCGGATGCGGGCGGCGTGCAACGCGGCAGCGGAGATACTGGCTGCAGTGGCGCACGAGGTCCAACCCGGACGTACGACTTCGGAGCTCAATGACGTTGCGGCCGGGCTGATCGCGAAGTTCGGCGGGAAGAGCCCGTTCCTCGGATACAAGGGATATCCCGGGCACATTTGCGTGTCCGTAAACGAGGAGGTCGTGCATGGAATCCCGAGTCAACGGCGGGTGCAGTATGGCGACATCGTCAGCTTGGATGTGGGAATCGTATTGAATGGATTCGTGGGTGACAATGCGACGACGGTGGCCGTGGGAGTGGTCGAGGCGCGGACACAACAGTTGCTGCGGGTGACCGAACAGGCGTTGCATGCCGGGATCGCGGCGGCGCGCGCGGGCAATCGCGTGGGCGATATATCGCACGCGGTGCAAACGACCGTTGAGTCGCAGGGGTTCTCCGTGGTGCGGGAGTTTGTCGGACACGGAGTCGGGCGAAAGATGCACGAGGAGCCGCAGATTCCGAACTACGGCCGGTCGGGAGACGGGCCGAAGTTGAAGCCGGGAATGACGTTGGCGATTGAGCCGATGATCAATGCTGGTGCCAGTGATGTGGTGATGTTGAGCGATGGGTGGACGGTGGTGTCGGCGGATGGTGCGCCGAGCGCGCATTTCGAGCACACGGTGCTCGTAACGGATGGAGATGCAGAGATTTTGACGTGGCTAAGGAAGAGCCCATACGAATCGAAGGCACGGTAGTCGAGTTGCTGCCAAACACGATGTTTCGGGTGGAATTGCCGAATAAACATCGGATTTTGGCGCATATTTCGGGTAAGATGCGATTGCATTTCATCCGATTGTTGCCAGGCGACAAGGTGATGATCGAGATGTCACCCTACGATTTGAGCAAAGGCCGAATTACGTTTCGGCAGAAAGAGCAGTAGAGAAACAGGACCGATATGAAAGTAAAACCCTCGGTGAAACGATTGTGTGAGCGCTGCAAAGTGGTGCGGCGAAAGGGTGTGGTGCGCGTGATTTGCACCAACCCGCGCCATAAACAGCGCCAAGGGTAGAGGTACTATCATGGCACGCTTGATTGGAGTGGAAGTACCGGACCAAAAGAAGATCGGGATCGCGCTGCGTTACATCTATGGCATCGGGCCAACCACGGCGCTTCAGGTCTGTGCGAAGGCGAGCGTCGATCCGAATGTGCGCGCGAAGGATCTGAACGATGAACAGCTCTCGCATTTGACGACGGTGCTGCAGGGCTTTCGCATCGAGGGTGATTTGCGCCGGGAAGTGCAGACGAACATCAAACGCTTGATGAGCATCAACTGTTACCGCGGCATCCGGCACAAGAAGGGCCTGCCCGTTCGCGGTCAACGCACGTCGACGAACGCACGGACGCGCAAGGGCCCACGAAAGACGGTCGGCGTCGTCCGCAGCAAGGAAGCCAAGACCGGCAAGGTTTGATCGAACGGTCGATTTGAAGGAGCACGATGGCCAAGGAAGCACCAAAGAAATCTGAGGAAGCGAAAACGAAACCCGCTGCGGCACCGGCGGCTGAGACCGGCGCACCCGCGGCGAAGATCGAAGCGCCTGGAGCGGCGGCCGTACCGGCAGCGCCGGCCGTGCCGACCACGGCGGCGGAGGCATTGGCTGAGGGCGAGGTTGCGAAGAAGGTCGTCAAAGCCAAGCACAGCAAAAACGTGTTTCAGGGCATCGCGCACATTATGGCGACGTTCAACAACACGGTGGTGTCGATCACCGATCTGAAGGGGCGGGTGATCGGGTGGTCGAGCGCTGGTCGCGTCGGCTTCAAGGGGTCGCGCAAGAGCACGGCGTACGCGGCGCAATTGGTGGCGCAGGACGCTGCGAGGCAGGGCATGGCGCATGGATTGAAGGAAATCGAAGTGTGGGTGAAGGGCCCCGGAAGCGGCCGCGAAGCAGCGATCCGCGCGTTGCAGGCCATCGGGCTGGACATCACGGTGATCAAGGATGTGACGCCCGTCCCGCACAACGGCTGTCGGCCACCGAAGCGGCGCCGCGTGTAGTCAGGAGATTTTGTAACCATGGCACGATACAAAGGACCACGAGTTCGCATCAGCCGCCGATTCGGCCAGCCGATATTCGGCCCGTCGAAGTATCTGGAGCGCCGCGCCTATCCGCCCGGCGTGCACGGCCCGAAGAAGTCCCGCCGCAAACAGAGCGATTACGGCATCGGTTTGGCGGAGAAGCAGAAGTTGCGCTACCAATACGGTCTGATGGAGGCGCAGTTCCGTCGCATGTTCGAGAAGGCGTTGAAAAAGCGCGGTGTTACCGGTGAAACGTTGCTCCAGTTACTCGAGACACGCTTGGACAATGTCGTCTTCCGCGTCGGCTTTGCGACGACCCGTCCGTTCGCACGACAGATGGTGACACATGGACACATCCGCGTGAATGGCCGTAAGGTGTCATCGCCTTCGTTCAACGTGAAGCCCGGCGATGTCATTGAGGTGCGCGACACCGCGGCGACGCGCCAACTCGCCACGAAGAGCCTGGAGTCGGCCCAGATCCGACCCGTGCCGGACTGGATTACGTTCAGCCGGGACGCGTTGCGCGGGCAGATTGTACGCATTCCGTCGCGGGACGACATACAGCCGATCGTTAACGAGCAGTTGATCGTCGAATTCTATTCTAGATAACCAGAATCAGCGTCCGCGTTGCGGGCGCAACAACGAGCCGTCGGTCCGCGTTTCTAGGGCGCGGGAAACCCGGCTCACAGGAGGAAGTTCACCATGCCAGTTCGTCTGGGTCGATTTGAAATGCCGAAGCGGTTGACGCGCGATGACGCCACCGCTACGCCAACGTATGCCAAGTTTATCGCAGAGCCGCTGGAGGCGGGCTATGGCCATACGATCGGCAACTCGCTACGGCGGGTGTTGCTGAGTTCGCTGGAAGGCGCCGCCATCAGCTCCGTCAAGATTGAAGGCGCGCCCCACGAGTTCACCAGCATCGCCGGCGTCGTCGAGGATGTGACCGACATCGTGCTCAACCTGAAGAAGGTGTTGTTGAAATCCCACAGCCGCGAGCCGCACGTCATTTACCTTTCGGCCAGCAAGGAAGGGGCCGTGACGGCCGCCGATATCAAGAGCGACCAGGTGGTGGAGGTGCTCAACCCGGACCAGCACATTTGCACGCTCGACAAGAAGATGCACTTCGAGATCGAATTGGAGATCAAGGTTGGCCGCGGCTTTTGCCCGGCGGAGGAGAACAAGAAACCCGAGCAACCGATCGGCGTGATCGCCATCGACTCGTTGTTCTCGCCAGTACGCCGCGTGCGCTACAGCATCGAGGACACCCGCGTTGGCCAGCGCACCGATTACGACAAGCTCATTGTGGAGGTGTGGACCGACGGACGGATCACGCCGGAAGACGCGGTGGTGCAATCCACCAATATTCTGCGCCATCATCTGGACGTGTTCTGCGATTACGACAAGAACATTGTTGTCGAGTTCGAAGAGGCCGGCGAAAAGGTCAGCGCTGAGCAGGCGAAATTGAAGAAGATACTCAACATGAGTGTCAATGAGATCGAACTCAGCGTGCGCGCCGCCAACTGCCTGAACAATGCGAATATCACCACCGTGGGCCAACTGGCCATGAAGACCGAGCAGGAGATGCTCAAGTACCGCAACTTCGGCAAGAAGTCCCTCAACGAGATCAAGGAAAAGCTCTCGGCATTGGGCCTTACGCTCGGCATGAAATTCGACGTGGCATTGCTGGAAGCGCCGGACGCAAACAAGGGTGTCGAAGCCGTCCTTTCCGGCCCATCGCCGGTGCCCGAGTAGACGTCACACAGACACAGGGAACACAACGCCATGCGACATCGCAAACACACAAATAAACTCGGGATGAAATCCCAGCACCGTCGCGCAACGCTGGCCAATCTGGTATGCAGCCTCATCAAGCACAAGCGCATCAGGACCACCGTTGCCAGGGCCAAGGTTGCCCGGTCGCTGGCTGACAAGATGGTCACGCTTGGCAAACGCGGCACCCTGCACGCCCGGCGCCAAGCGACGGCACGACTGCAGTTCCGCGGCCCAGATCATCAACTCACGAAGGACCAACGGGAGCGCTGGCGGAAGAACGAGGATGTCATTCGCATCCTGTTTGAGGAAATCGCCCCAAGTTTTAAGGATCGTCAGGGCGGCTACACACGTATCGTTCGGGTCGGGCAGCGTCTTGGCGACGCCGCCGAAATCGCCATTCTTGAATGGACCAACACGGTCACCGCCACACCCGAGCCTGAGAAGGACAAGAAGGCTGAAGAGCCCAAGCCGGCAGAGACAAAGGCACCCAAGGGGAAAAAGAGTGTTGCCGGGAAGAAAGAAGAGGGTGCCGTCTCGTCCTAGGATCTCTCACGTTGAAGTACAACCGATACGGCTTTCTCAACTGAGGAAGCCGTTGTCGTGTCTGGATGCAACCGATCACGCGAGGCGCGCTGAGGAAGCGGTCAGCACACATCCGGGCCATCTCAGATATGCCGGCTGTCATGCTCGTCCTTGGTGTGGTAGCCGCTGTCTTGGCGGGAGAGATTGACCTGGTGTTTCTTGGCGTAGGCTTCGTAGAAGTCGACGGGGGTCATCTCCAAGACCTGCGCAATTGAAATCAGGAAGTGCAGCAAGTCGATGATCTCTACCCGGGCGTTCTGTTTGTCGAACTTCTGGTATTTCGCCCACCATTTCCAGGGAACACTGTCGGTCAGTTCAGCGACTTCCTGGGTCATCGCCCGGCAATAGTTGAGCACCCATTGCTGACGTTGTTCGTCAGTCATGTTGGCGGTATCTACACCGATGCGTTTGTTGAGTTGCTCCTGGAGGCGAAAGATCTCTTCAAGCTTGTCGGGTTTGTCCATGATGGGTTGGTGTATTATCGAGAGAAGTTGGTGAAAAATCACTGCTTTTCTGATATAAGTACTCCTGTGGTTGGCTTGCCATGAAACGTCCTGATGCTTCCGCGCTTGGGCTGAAGCCCTTACGCGACCCGCGTCTGACGGCGATCAATTTCGTTTCTGACGCTGTCAACCGCACCCTGGATCTCAAGGAGATCGCGGACAACGCGCTGGACGCCATCGTTGCCGTAATGAAGGTCGATGCAGGGGCCGTGTACATCTGGCAGGACACGGACCGGGCACTTCACCTGTTTGCGTGGCGCGGGTTGAGCGCTGAGTTTACGTCCCAAGTCGCGGTACTGCACAAGGGCACGGAAATCATCGACGCTGTGCTGAATGGCGAAGCGCGGGTCATTGAAGATTTCTCGTTGAACCCACACGCAGTCCGTCCGGAGGCTGTGGAGGCCGGGTTTCAATCGGCCGTGCTGGTGCCAATTCGGGCGCACGGGTTCGTCGTCGGTGTGTTGGCGTTGGGCACCTATTCCCTGCGAAAGTTCGACGAGGCGGATCTCGATCTCATCGAGGTGGTCAGTAACCAGATCGGCAATGCGATGGTGCACGCGCAATTACAGGCCGAGCTTCGCGCCAGCGAGGAGCAATATCGCGCCCTGGTCGAGAACTCCGACGACGCCATTTATATCGCGGATGCTACCGGACGGCCGCGCTACGCCAATAGCGCCTTTGCGCGGATATTCGGCTACGCTCTCTACGAAGTGACGCGGACAAGCTTATGGGAGCACGTGCATCCCGACGACCGGGAAATGGTGGGGCGGGCCTTCGACGCGTTGTTGGGCGGGGAAGCGATTCATAATCTCGAGTACCGCTTTCATCGTAAGGACGGCTCATGGACGGACTTGCAGTGCAGCGGCAGTGTGTTTTCGCGCGATGGCGAGCGTGTAAGCGAAGTGCACTTCATTGTGCGTGACATCACGCAGGCACGCCAGCGCCAACAACAATTGCTCCGGCGGAACCGCCAACTGGCGGCCCTGACCACACTGGCCGAGGTGGCAAATTCGTCCCTCAATATCGAGGAGATTGCCCGCAACACGCTCGAAGTTGCCCTGGAGAGCACGGGAATGAGCGGCGGCGGCATTCATTTGGTGGACGTGAAGCAGCAGTTGCTTCATCTCTACATACAATCCGGGCTCCCGGATGAATTCGTCTCCCAGATTCGTACATTGAAATGGGGCGAAGGTGTGCCAGGCTTCGTCGCGGCTTCAGGACAGGCGGTGGTGGTGGACGATTTATCTACCCACACGCTAGCCGTGACATCCCTGGCGGCACATCACGGCTTCCGGTCGACGATTGTGGTGCCGGTGAAAACGAAAGGGGAGTTGCTGGGCACGCTTGGCCTGGTGAACCGCCAGGAGCTAGCCTTTACTCCTGAGATCGTCGAGATGGTCACGGCCATGGGCAACCAACTGGGGATCGCTGTGGCCAACGCGCGACTGTACGAGACGCAACTCCGTGAGAACGAGAAGCTGGCGGCGTTGGTCGACATCAGTAGTGGGAGCGCTCAACAACTGGAACTCGAATCGTTGCTGCAACGAATCCTGGAGCGTGCGGCGGCGCTGCTCCGAGCGGACGCCGCGTACATTTCCCATTACGATACGACGACGGAACAAGCGGAGATCGTAGCAGCCAGCGCGAACTTCGCGCAGATGATCGGAATTCTTTATCCATCAACGCAGGGCCTTTTCGGCCAGATCCGCACCCAGCGTCAGGGCAGGATTTTCACGCGTAAAGAGGTCCAGGAGCACGGATATAGCGCGATCCTGCGCGAGTCGGATATTCGTTCCGCCCTGGTGGTGCCCCTGATTTCGCGCAGCGAACTCATCGGCACCCTGACTCTGACGAGGCACGGGGGGAACGCGGCGGAGTTTACGGCAGCGAATCTTGAGCTGATGGAGGCCTTTGCCAGCCGGGCCGCGGTGGCGATCGATAATGCACAGTTGCTAAAGGACCTTGGCCGCAAGAATAGGCTGTTGCAGTTGCTTATTGAAGAGGCGCACCACCGCATTAAGAACAACCTGCAGATGATTTCGGGACTTCTTCAATTGGAAGCCGACACGGCCCAGGTGGATTCACCGAGGGAGTTCCTGCGGACGGCGATTACGCGTATCCAGGCGATTGCCCAAGTGCACAACCTGCTGAGCGAAGAGATGCCGGAGAAGGTTGATGCCCACACTCTGATCACGACCATCCTCCAAACGCTTATCAGTTCGGCGCCGAGAGCGGCGGGGACGCCTGAAGTTACGGTTGAGGTTGAGCACATCTGGCTGGGCGCGGACCAAGCTGTTCCGCTGGCGCTGATCGTTAACGAGCTGGTGTCGAATTCATTCGTGCATGGCCGATCCCCCGCAGGCCAGCCGTTGCGTACCCAAATTCAATGCCGGCAGCAGGACGAGCATATCCAGTTGGTGGTGGCCGACAACGGCGGCGGATTCTCTGGTGGCAAGGACTGGCGCGAATGTGAGGGGCAGGGGATGAATATTGTGGCGCAATTGGCGCAAGTGAACCTTCGTGGCCACCTGCAGATTGATTCACGCGATAGCGGTATCCGCGCGGAATTACGGTTTGAGGTCGTACCGCACGGACCGGGTCCTGCCACGCGTGCGCCATCGGGCCTGTCAGTTGCACGGGCTTGACTTTGGGTAAGGTGACTCTAAGATGACCACCGAGAGGCGAGAACGAATGTCTAGGGGCAGATGAAATCTCTTCGAATCCTTATTGCTGATGACGACGGCCTGACGCTGATGGTGATACGAAAGATACTCGTGTCGATGGGGCACACGGTCGTCGGTGAGGCGGGTGACGGGCAGCAGGCGGTGACGCTCGCTCGCGAAACCAGTCCAGACCTGATCATTCTCGATATCCGCATGCCCAAGATGGACGGGCTGGAAGCCGCCCGGCTGATCCAAAGCCAACGCCCCACTCCCATCATCGTCCTGAGCGCGCACACCGAATCAGGGTTGGGAAGCGAGGCGGCGGGCGCGGGAGTCAATGCGTATCTTGTCAAACCGTTCACCGGCGAGCAACTGAAGCCCGCCATCGAGTTGGCGCTTGTCAACTTCGAGAAATCCAAGGAGCTGGAAGCCAAGCTCCAACAAATGAACGAGGCCTTGGAGGCACGCAAGATCGTTGAACGCGCCAAGGGAATTCTCATGCGGCAGACCGGGTTGGATGAGGAAGCCGCCTATCTCAAGCTGCAAAAGACGGCCCGCAACGAGAATCGAAAGCTGGTCGAAGTGGCTCGGGCGATCATAATGGCCGAGCAACTTCGCCGCGACAGCAGCAAGCCCACCGCGACACGGGGTCATGGGCGATCCTAGCACGCGGAGGTCGCCCGTCGGCCTTCGCCCTTGAGCGTCGCAGCAACTTCCCGCTGGTCTGGCGCATCTTATTGTGGAAAGACGGAAATCGCACATGGAAAATGTGGTCATCATAGGTTCTGGTTGCGCGGGGTGGACGGCGGCGCTGTATGCGTCGCGCGCGAATCTGAAACCGTTATTGCTCACCGGTGAGCAACCCGGCGGCCTGCTTACCACGACCAGCATCGTTGAAAACTATCCCGGTTTTCCCGAGGGAGTT
>JBGPVO010000010.1:0-13759 GCA_041491705.1 Verrucomicrobiia bacterium | reverse complement strand
GTAGTCGCAACACGCGACGCGCAACCCGGCTTGCTCGTGCGCGATCAGAAGCTGGTCACGGGTCAGCGGTACGTGAACCTCATAGGTCGCCGGGTTCATCAGTTTTTGGAGCCGTCCAATGAGGCCCGTCATGTTTGGTATTTGGGTGATAAGCATCCCGTCCGGTTTCAAAAGTGCAGCCAACGCACGAAGGCAGCCGGCGGTGCCGTGGAAGTGCTCAACAACCCCGAATGAGATCGCCACATCGAATGCTCCCAACAATCCGGTTGGAGGCGCGGACAGGTCAGCGCAGATGATCTCTCCCGCGACCCCCGTGCGTGACAGAATCCGCCGTGCCTGCTCGCACCCGTGTTCGGAATAGTCCAGTCCCGAGATTCGAAACCCAAATTCGCGCGCGAGATACGGCAACCATGCCGACCGGGCGCAGCCGATCTCGACCAGCTTTTTGCCCGTGGTTTCCATCGAAACAAACGCTTGGCGGAGAAAAGCGTCCACGCGGCGATTGTAAAGATTATGAAGTCCCGCGGCACGTGGATTGATCGCCTCTGGCAGCTTGTCGTCAGCCCAGACTGCGTCCCAGTACTCTCGACCAGCCCGGTCATCTACTGCGGTGGAATGATTGAGGCGGGATTCAGTCATGACGCAAATAAACCTGACGCCAAAGATTCCAGCACAGGATCGTCCACAATCTCAGCCCGTGGTTGGCCGTCCCTTGCTGATGCTCGTCCCAATAACGCCGCACCAGCGGCGGGTCTGGGGTGGGCGCGGGCTGGTTTGCCAACAGCAGATCGGCAGCGAACGCTTTCAGGTCGGTGCGCAGCCACGTATCCAGCGGGATTTCGAAGCCGTGTTTTGGCCGGTCAACGATCTCGGCTGGCAAATAGCGCCGTGCCAGTTGTCGCAACGGGATTTTGTTCTCACGCCAGTTCAGCTTGAACCTTGCGGGCACCTTCGCGAGCCGTTCGACCAGCAGGTGATCCAGGAACGGCGTGCGCGCCTCCAACGACGCCGCCATGCTCATCTTGTCCACCTTCATCAGGAAATCATCCGGCAGCCAACTGTGCAGTTCCTCCCACAGCAGCCAGTCCACGGTACTGGGAAATCCCGCGGGGTCTGCGTATGACCGGTCGTTTGGCCGCATCTGGTCGGGCAGCGCGAACAGTGCGGCCCGCTCCTCCGGCCGAAAGACCGCATGGTACTCGGCGATCCGGGCCTGCGGGCTTTCTTGGAGGAGTCGTAGCGCTTTGCGCGCTCGCGATCCGGCGGCGAAACGTTCGACAACGGCGGCGCCGTGGCGAATAGGAGGGAACAGGCCTTGCGCTTTGCTGATAAGTCGTTCGAGGGAATGGCGGCGGTAACCGGCAAATACTTCATCGGCGCCGTCGCCAGTCAGGACCACCTTCACTTCCTTCGCCGCCGCTCGGCTGAGGAGCAGCGTGGGAATCGCTGCGGCATCAGCCAACGGCTCGTCGAGATGATAGACAGCATCGGGCAGGGCGCTGCTCAGATCCTTTGCCGTGAACATCCGGGCGTGGTGTTGTGTACCGAAGCGTTCACTGACTTGTCGCGCAAATGGAGCTTCGTCATACCCGCCGGGCACGTCGAAGCCGATGGAAAACGTCTTGAGCGGTTTGGGATGCAGTTTGGCGATCAGCGCAACCGTCATGCTGGAATCCAGACCGCCGCTAAGAAACGCGCCCACGGGCACGTCACTGACCAATCGCAAGCGGACACTTGTCTGGAGTAATTCGTCAAGCTCGTCCAAATCAGGGGCTGTCGCGGTCGCGTCGGCATGAGGCGGCTGCCAGTATGGCTGCACACGCAAGGGCTTGCCTTCTTCGACGACCAGGAAATGCCCGGGCAACAGCTCCTTTACATCGCGGAAAATCGTGCGCGGACCGAGAACAAAACGCTGGCTGAAGTAATGGTCCACAGCCTGCCAATCCAACTCACGTGACACGACCGGCAGGGTAAGCAGGGACTTGATTTCCGAGGCGAACGCGAACAATCCGCCGGTGGCGGCGTAGTACAGCGGCTTTTTCCCGAGACGATCGCGGGCGACGAACAAGCGCCGTCGCGCCTGGTCCCAGAGCGCAAACGCGAACATCCCGCGCAGATGCGGCAGCATCGCCTCGCCGTACTCCGCGTACAGGTGGAGCAGGCACTCCGTGTCACTATGGCTGCGGAACTGCCGCCCCCTGGCTTCGAGCGCGGCGCGAATGGACTGGAAATTGTAAATCTCGCCGTTGAACGTCACCGTGAGTCCACCATCGGCGCTGTGCATCGGCTGATGCCCGGCCGATGTGAGATCGATGATGCTCAGGCGGCGCGTTCCCAGGGCAACGCCCGGGCCGAGCCACTCGCCGGCATCGTCAGGACCACGGTGGATCAGCGCCGCGTTCATCCGGTGAAGAAGCGCGGTGGCATCTTCTGTCATTGGATGGGACCCGACAAAACCACAAATCCCGCACATGGCGCTTATCTTAGCATCCGCGAGCCTGCGGTTTCCATATTTCTGAATCGAGGAAACAGGGCGGGCATTCCACGCCGCGTTCAGGGGTCCCAAGAGATCCCAAATGTATGTCGCCGTTTCCCAGCGTTCGCCGTGGCTGCAGTAGGGGCAAATAGATTGTTTGACCAGACCAATCTGCATTTTGTATGCTGTAGCCTCACGGTTCTGATGACGAGGCGAATTCTATTCCTGTATTTGACGAAGCACTCCGGGCATTATTCCGCCGCAATGTCGGTCGAGACGGCCATGCGCCGGCTCGACCCGCACGTCGAGTCGATGCTGTTGGATTCGTTCAGTCACGCCAACCCTGTGCTGTCGAAAATGACCCTCAAGGCGTATCTGGCTGCCTTGAAGACCGCGCCCGAAATCTGGGAGTGGATGTACGATAATCCTGAGTTCAAGGAGCGCACGTCGAAGATTCGCGAACTGCTCAACCGCGGCAACTCGCGCAAGCTGCAGAAAGTGTTGGACGAATTCGATCCGGACGCCATCGTGTGCACCCAGGCATTCGCCTGCGGGGTGATGGCATCCTGGAAGCGGGCGACGGGACGCAAGACGCCCGTGCTTGTCGGCGTGCTGACGGATTTTGTGGCGCACCGCTACTGGGCTGATCCCGACGTCGATTTGTATATCGCTCCGAGTGAAGACACACGCCAGAACCTTGTCTCGCAGGGCGTGCCTCCCGAACGCGTCGCGGCGTTCGGCATCCCCACCAACGAACTGTTCCAGCGACCGGTCGACAAGGACGCGCTGATCAAGAGCCTCGGGCTCAGGCCCGATCTTCCCAAGATCCTGGTGATGGGCGGCAGTCTTGGTCTCGGGCCGATGAAGTCGGTAATCCGCAAGCTCAACAAACTCCCGCAGCCGTTCGACATCATCGTCGTGACAGGCAAGAACGAAGAGCTGCAGGAGCAACTGGCGCGCAAAGGCCCCAAGCTGCGCCATACCACCAAGATTTGTGGGTTTGTTGAAAACGTGCACGAGTTGATGGAAATCGCCGAGATTATCATCACCAAACCCGGTGGCATCACGACTGCCGAGGCGCTGGTGAAAAAGTTGCCCATGATTATCATCAACCCCATACCGGGCCAGGAAGCCAAGAACACGGAGTACCTGCTGTCCCAAAACGTCGCAGTGGAAGCCGAGGACGCCAACGACGTGATGTTGTTCGTGGACGAGTTCCTTCGCAATCCGCGCAAGCTATGGACGATGCGCGAGGCGGCCGCCGCGCTGGGTCGACCGCGCTCTGCCGAAAATGCAGCGCGGGAAATTCTGAGACTGCTGGTTGCAGATTCTGTAGTTGCCGCATGAAGTATTATCGGCTCAAGTTCGCGGAACTGGTGTCCCGACTGTTCCCGCGCCGGATGAGCTACGGCATTGCCCGTCGGCTTGCGGACCTCTATGTCGTGTTCGACAAACGGGGTCGCGAGTGCGTCATCTCCAATCTCAAACAGATCCAGGCCGGCAGCGGCGTCGCCCTCTCGCCGCGCGCGCTGCATTCACTGGCGCGCGAGAACTTCCTCAATTTCGCCAAGTACCTGGTCGACTTCTTCAAGTTCCTGCACATCGACCGCCGGCGCATGGAGCGGATTGTGCACTTCGGCAACGTGCCCACGGTGCTGGACGGCTTGCTGGCGCACGGCAAGGGAATCATCTTCCTCAGCGCCCATCTCGGCAACTGGGAATTGGGGGCCGCCGCGATCGCCGCGTTGGGCTACAAGGTCAACGCCGTGGCGCTGTGGGTGCCCGACAAGAAACTCAACGGCCTCTACCAGCACTACCGCACGTCGCGCAACATCCATCCCATCCCTTTCGGCCGCGCGGCGCGGGAGTGCATCGCGGTACTGCGGCGCAATGAAATCGTCGCTGTGGTCGGCGACCGCGACTTTACAGCCTCGAATCACACCGTCGAATTTTTCGGTCGGCCCGCGCGATTGCCTGACGGCCCGGCGAAGCTGGCGCTGGTGACGGGCGCGCCGCTGCTGCCGATCTTCATGGTGCGATTGCCGGATGACACGTTCGGCTACATCGTGGAGGAGCCAATCTGGGCGGACAGGTCGCGGCACAGCATCGACGACGTGATGCGGCAAATTGCAATGGCGATGGAGCGGGTCATCCGCCAGCACAGCGAGCAGTGGTTTCTGTTCCACAACCTGTGGGACATCGAGTCGGACCGCGCCCTGGCCACCGCCACGGCGTTCGGGGCTCCTTCGAGAGACCTAACCGACTCGGAAGCGAATCGGGCCGCTTCTCATGACTAGTCGTCTGATCGCGCTCATCCCCGCTTACAATGAAGGAGCGCGGGTCGGCGAGGTCGTTGTTAGGACGCGCCAGCACGTGGACGAAGTCGTGGTGATCGATGACGGTTCCGCCGACGACACGGCTGCCGTTGCCGAAAAGGCCGGCGCGAAAGTTCTCCGCCACCCACAGAACCGCGGAAAGGGCGCGGCCATCGCCACGGCTCTTGATTACTTTGGGCGTTCCGACGCCGAGTTCGCCATTCTCCTCGACGCAGACGGTCAGCATGACCCGGCGGAGATCAAAACGTTCGTCGATGCCGCACAGGCGGAAGGGGCCGATGTGGTCGTGGGCACGCGGATGAGCGACGTGCGCGACATGCCACGGGTGCGGTTGTGGACGAACCAGTTCACTTCCTGGGTCACGGGCAAACTGGCGGGGCAGAAGATACCGGACAGTCAGTGCGGATTCCGACTGCTACGCCGGAACGTATTGAAGGATTTGAAGTTCTCGACCGCGCGGTTCGAGACCGAGACGGAAATGCTCATCCAGGCCGGGCGCGCCGGCCACAAAATCGTCAGCGTCCCGATCCGCACCATTTACGAAGCCGGCCGCGCCAGCCGCATCCATCCCTGGCGCGACACCGTGCGATTCTTCAAATTGGTGGGGAAGTATTGGTGAGGGAAACCTAGCGTCTGAGATTGGCCGCCGCTGACCGCGAAGCGGCAGGCGGTTGGCTGCGCCGAATTGTTAGGTGGCACAGCCCCAAGATCAACTCATTTCCACGTGACCACGATGTAGATGAGCGGAATGGCATTGAGCAACAAAGCGGTCCACGGCAACGCTCTGAACCTTTCGTGGCGAGTCATGCCGATGACGGCTAGGATTACACCGGCCAGCAGCGAAGCGAGAAATAGCAAAACGGCCACAGCAATGTGTGTCCAAACTGCGTCTCCAACCGATGGAGAACGAAGCACGGCGTAACCGATGCCTGCACCAATGAACGGGACAACGGTAGACGAAATGCCGCACACAGGAGCACGTCTTTCAACTGGCAGTGATACAGTTTCCACAGTGCCTCGGCTGCGCCTAACATTAGTAGTGGGACAAAATCAGAAGCAAAGGACAAAGTGCTGGAGACTTTGTCGAACACAAACATGATAGAAAGGCACTTTCACGCTGTCAATGTCTTTCCGACCAGTTGGGTTTTGCGACCGGGCGGCGGAAGTGGACCCAAAGCTCCACAATCTGCTTGGTCGGCGATGCTGGATGTGCTAGACGTAACGGCCTTTTATGGGGTGGATCCATCAACTGATTGATCTGTTTCTGCATTTGGACAGGCATCTGAATGACGCGATGCGGGCGCATGGGACGGCCTGGACCTATGCGGCTTTGTTCGTGATCATTTTCTCTGAGACCGGGTTTGTGGTGACGCCGTTTTTGCCGGGCGACTCGCTATTGTTCGCGGCAGGGGCGCTCGCGGCGACGCCCGGCAGTCCGTTGAGCGTAGCGTGGCTGTGTGGGCTGCTCTGCGCTGCCGCCATTGGCGGCAACACGGTGAACTACTCGATTGGACGGCTCTTCGGCGACAAGCTGGCGGCACGGTTCCCGCGCATCGTGAAGAAGGAATACCTCGACAAGACGCACGCCTTCTATGAGAAGTACGGCGGCGAAACGATCATCATCACGCGGTTCGTGCCGATTGTGCGGACGTTTGCGCCGTTCGTGGCGGGCGTGGGGCACATGACGTACTTGCGATTCAGCAGCTACAATTTTCTGGGCGGCGTGCTCTGGGTGGGAATCTTGTTGTTTGGCGGGTACTGGTTCGGGCAGTTGGACTTTGTGAAACAGCATTTTGGTATCGTGGAGCTGGCAATCATCATCATTTCGGTGCTGCCGATGGTGATTGAGTTCATTCGGGCTCGGCGCGAAATGAAGCATCGTGGCGCTTGAATTGTCCGGACTTATCGGGCATAAGTGTCATCGTCAGACGTGGCCGGTTCGGGACCCCGAGGCACGTTGGGGTAAAATCCGCGCAGTAGATGTGGCTGGCGCGTCCCGACGCATGTCGGGAAGGTCGCGGGTTCAAGCCCGCATGACAGTCTGATCGTCAGTGGTCGGTTCGGGACGTAGCGCAGTTTGGCTAGCGCGCTTGGTTCGGGACCAAGAGGTCGCGGGTTCAAATCCCGCCGTCCCGACCATTTCTCGGATGGTTGGATGCAAGATCCCAGGGCTTACGTTTACATCCTTCGTAGCGCGAATGACCGCTGGTACTACGTAGGTAGCTCCGTAGATCCTCAGAGAAGACTCGCCGAGCACAACGCGGGAGAAAGCAAATCAACGCGTGCTCACCGGCCGTATGAGTTGGCCTATGTGGAGCAGTTTCAAACCCTTGCGGCTGCACGGAGGCGTGAACAAGAGATTAAGCGCAAAAAGAGCCGCAAGTATCTTGATTGGCTCGTTGCAGGACGAAAGTCGGTACCGCGGAGCTAGCGCGTCCCGATGCATGTCGGGAAGGTCGCGGGTTCAATCGCCGCGAGGCGTTCGTCGTCTAACGCCAATCCCGCCGTCCCGACCATCTTCTTGGTCGCAAGACAACCGACATCGCTGAAGCTTCTGTCGGTGTCACTGTTTCCTAATGCGGGAGCCAGACCGGTTTGCCGTGGAACTTGATGCCTTTGTGCTCGAGCGCCTTGATGAGCTTGCCCAACCAGTGCACGAACGTGTCGAACCGCCGCAGCACAACTTCCTCGGAGTGCTGCGCGGCGTTGTCGGTGCTGGCGAGCAGGGACGTGGGACCGCTTTCACGAACATGAATCCCACGCGCGCGCCGCATGAGTTCCGTCTTCCAACGTTCCAACGCTCCCATGCGCCCATCGAGTGTGTAATCGATTGGCTTGATCTTCTTGAGAACTTCCTTGTCCGCGGTGGTCAACTGTCCGTGCTTGACGAACAGATCGACGATCACCGGGCACAGCCGTTCGGCAGCCTCAAGGTGCTCGAAGGCGGGCGGCACGGGGATGCTTTCGGTGTGGCCGGGTTCCGTGCGCAAGGCGGGGGTGGGGACCGCCGGTTTAACAGGTTCAGGGGCTTGCCCGAACGACGTGACGATGCGGGAGGTGCCATGATGCTCACCGACATGCATCACTTTGACGGCGCTGTGCTCGGTCTTCAACTCGCTCTCGATTTCCTCGCGTGTCGCGATCGAGAGCACCAACCTTCGGGTCTGGGGATCCACCGTCGCGCGCAGCGATTTCGCCTGGAACAATTCCTGCATGCCCTCGACACTGCGCGCGTTCTCGAAGCCGACCAGATCGCGGCTGGACAGCGTGTCGATGATGGGGAGCACGTCGCCTCCGGGCGGGTCAAGTTGCATGCCGAGGCTGTTCTGAATCGCGAGGGAAAGACGGTCGAGATTCGGATGCTTCTGACCGCCGCCGAACATTCCGCCGAATAATGCCATATCGCTCCTCCCGGGGTGACAACGACACGTTACCTCCCCCCGGTGCAAGAAGGCAAGTCTGCAATGCTGTGGATGGGGTGGGAGCGAGGCGGGTGAATTCAGGATTCCCGATCTGTCGAGCCGTTCGCTTGACTGGGTTAGGTTTTGTCGATAGTCTCACGAACTGAGTTTATGCGGAAGCGCGCGACGGTCTTTTACACGGGGCGGGTGCAAGGAGTCGGGTTTCGGTACACCACGCGCGAGATCGCTTGCGGATACGAACTAACGGGATATGTCCGCAACCTGGATGACGGGCGCGTGGAGTTGGTAGCCGAAGGTGCCGATGAGGAGGTCACGGCGTTCCTGGAAGCGGTGCAAACCAGCCAACTCGGAAGTCACATCCGACATACGGACGTGAATTGGAAGGATGCCACGGGGGAATTCCGTGGCTTTGAGATACGACATTGATGGACGCGATTCGAACAGAACATCTGACAAAGAAGTACCACCTTGGCTGGCGCAAGGGCAAGTTGCTGGCGCTGGACAAACTGAATCTTCGCGTCCACGAGGGCGAGGTATACGGGTTGCTCGGGCCGAACGGCTCGGGCAAGAGCACGACGCTGAAGCTGGTCCTCGACCTCATCACGCCGACCGAAGGCAGTGCGTGGATCTTCGGCGTGCCCTGCAGCAAGGTGGTGTCGCGGCTGCATGTGGGCTTCCTTCCGGAGAATCCGTATTTCTATCGTTATCTGACCGGTGCGGAGACGCTGGAGTTTTACGGGAAACTGTGCGGGATGTCCGGAGCACGGCTCAAGAAGCGGATCGAGGAACTGCTGGATTTGGTCGGGCTGAGCCACGCGCGGGACCGTCGGCTTTCGGGGTACTCGAAGGGCATGTTGCAGCGAATCGGCCTGGCGCAGGCGCTGATCCATGATCCGAAACTGTTATTGCTCGATGAACCGACCGCCGGCGTAGATCCGATCGGCAGCAAGGACATTCGTGACCTGATTTTGCGGTTGAAGGGCATGGGCAAAACGGTCCTGCTGAGTTCACACCTGCTGGCGCAGGTACAGGATGTTTGCGACCGCATCGGCGTGCTAAACCTCGGGCAGATGATTCTGGAGGGCGAGGTCAAGACCCTGATCAGCGATCAACGGCGCCTGAGCTTCACGGTGCAGGATCTCCCCGATGCGGCACGAGAGCGCGTCGAGGAGGCGGTGCGCGCCGCGGGCGCGTCAGTTTTGTCGGTGGAGCATCCGCGGACAACGCTGGAGTCATTGTTCCTGGATGCGCTGAAGAAGGACGAACGGGGGATGGGCCACCATGACTGAGACCGTTGTCGCGACAACGCCCGTGGGCCGTGAACGGGTCGGGTTCTCCCCGCACCGGATCGGGGTGATTGCAGTGAACACGTTGACAGAAGCCGTGCGTCAGAAGGTGTTCAACTTCTTCCTGATTATCGGCTTGGTGTTCATCGGCTCGGCGAGTTTCTTTGCGCAATTTAGCTTCGGGGAGCAACTGAAGTTCATTAAGGATACGTGCCTGGGTGTCATCTCGGTCATTAGCACGCTGATTGCGATCGTGGGAACGGCACAGTTGCTGCCGAGCGAGGTCGAAAACCGCACAATCTACACGATTCTGGCCAAGCCGGTACGGCGGTTCGAGTTTTTGCTCGGGAAGTTTTTCGGCAGCTTGTTCCTGCTGGTGCTGAGCATGATGGCCATGTGCATTTTGTTCGGGGCGGTCTTGTGGATCAAGGAGCAGGGGATGATCCGTGAGTTGAGCCAGACGTACCTCGGCCAGACGCCTGCCGCCCTGAAGGAAGTGGATCAGCAGATTCAGCAGGTTCGAACCGAGGCGTTAGATACGGACTTGATCAAGGCAGTGCTGGCGGACCTCACGAAGGCGACGCTCGTGGCCTCGATTACGTTGCTCGTCTCGACGTTCTCGACGTCGCTGGTGTTCAACGTCGTGGTGCCGTTCATGGTGTTCGTGGCGGGGATGTTGCGCGGCTCGGCGGCTGAGATGTGGGGTGGACACACGCTACTGATGGCGCTTCTGGCCGTTGTACCCGATTTTGGATTGTTCAGCATTGCTGATGAAATAAACCTCGGCAACGTAGTGCCCTGGGCGCACATCAGCGGAATCGTCGCGTACGGGCTGGCGCGGACCCTGATCATCGTCGTTGCCGCCCACCTGATTTTTTCGCGACGCGAGATTTGAGCCATGCAGATGAAGCTGCTTGTAACGATCATTCTGTTTGCCACGGGATTGAGTTTGCTACCGTTGGAGAACTCCATCCGCTCCCAGAGGGAACGCATGAAGTACGGCGGCGCACGCGTCACGTTCGAGTTGCGCGAGGCCATCGGCCAGGACCTCGCGATCGCGTTGCTGGCCGGTATGCGCGGCGTGGTAGCGGACTTCTTGTGGATCCACAGCCACAGCTTCTGGGAAAAGAAGGAATGGCTTCGGCAATATCGTGATATGGTGGTCGTGGTCACGTTGCAGCCGCAGTCGGTGCTGTTTTGGGACCTCGGCCAGTGGCACATGGCCTGGAACATCGGTTACGGCGCCCGCTCGGACCCGAAAAACCGTACGCAGGCCGAAGGAATCAAGCGCGAGCGCGAGTGGCATGAGAAGGCGCAGGAATTCCTGGAACGCGGGATCGAAAACATCCCGAATCGCTATGACTTGTATTTTGCCATGGGTTGGCTCTATTATGAAAAACTGAGCAAGGATTGTGACGAACCGCCGTGTCGAGAAGCCCTATGCCAGGGCGCCGACTATTTCGGAAAGGCCTCCAGCTTCGCCGATGCCCCGCAGTTTGTTCCGCGCGCCTATGCGCGAGCGCTGGAGAAATGCGGTAATCTGCAGGCTGCCTACGAAGAGTGGAAGCGCCTCTGGTTTCTTGACCACACCAAGACCGAGCAGGCGTGGAACATCATTGAACGGGAGATTCGGCGACTGGAAGACCAGATGCAGGTTCCCAACGGACAGCGCGTATTCACGGCACCAACATCATGACCATGGTCAATACAGCGATCCGCTACGCGATTATTAGCGACATTCATGCGAACCTCGAGGGACTCGAAGTTGTCCTCAAGGACACGGTGGAGCAAAAGTGTACCCATTACGTGTGCCTCGGTGACGTTGTCGGGTACGGTCCTAATCCGAGAGAGTGCCTCCAGGTGGTTCGCAACCTGGATTGCCCCGTCATCATGGGCAACCATGACGAGTATTGCGCCTCCGAAATCGAATTGACCGGGTTCAACCCGATGGCCGCCGAAGCCATCCGCTGGACGCGCCAGCAGTTGACCGCCGAGGAGAAAACCTGGCTGCGGGACCTCAAGTACGTGCGCCACGTCGAATCGTTCACCGTCGTTCACGCGACCCTCGATTTGCCGGAGAAATGGGCCTATGTCTTCGACCGGCTCGCTGCCCAGGCCAGTTTCAACTACCAGCACACCCCGGTCTGCTTTAACGGTCACACCCACGTACCCGTCGCGTTCGTTCGCGGGCCGAGCGGACTCCAGGGCGGCCTGTACTCGAAGGTCAAGATCGAGGTGGGCCGCAAGTACTTCATCAACGTCGGCTCGGTCGGCCAGCCGCGCGACCGTAATCCGAAATCCGCGTACGTAATCTTCGATCTGGTGAGCAATGTCATCGAGTTGCGCCGCGTGGACTACGACATCGGGACGACGCAAAAGAAGATTCGGGCGGCTGGCTTGCCCGAGTCGCTTGCCGATCGCCTGGCGCATGGCCGGTAGGCCGGAGCGGCGACCAAAACCCGCGCTTCACAGAAGCGCCGCTACGTCGTAAGCTCGCCGCCGATGCGAATCCTGATCATCAAACCCAGTTCGCTCGGCGATGTCGTGCACGCCCTGCCGACCGTCAACCTGATCCGGCGGCGGTTTCCCGACGCGCACATCTCCTGGGTCATCAACGACACACTGGCGCCGCTGCTGCAGCACTGCCCGATTATTGACGAAATCATTCCCTTTGAGCGCTGGCGTTTCGGTTCGCCGGCACAGCTTCCACGCTTGGCGGGATTTCTCAGGACCCTGCGACGCAGGCAATTCGACGTGATCGTTGACCTGCAGGGCCTGCTTCGCAGCGGCATCATCAGTTGGGTAACGCGGGCGCCACGCCGCATCGGTCTGAGTGACGCCCGCGAGGGCGCGCGGCTGTTCTACAACGAGATCGTCGACGTGCCGCGCACGCACGCTGTTGACCGCTACCTTCTGGCTGCGCGTCACCTCGGCTGCGACTCCGCCCCCGTCGAATTCCCGCTCGGTGTCTCTGCGCAGGTCAAATCCGAGGGCCTGATCGCCGTGAATCCGTCCGCTCGTTGGACGACGAAACTGTGGGGCAGCGACAAGTTCGCGGAACTCCTCGATCGATTGCCCCGGGAGCGCGTGGTGCTCACCGGTTCCGCGTCCGAACGCGAAGCAATCGGGAACATCGCGCACGGCTGCCGCAATCTCGCCGGCCAAACCGACCTCTTTCAACTGGCTGAACTTTATCGCCGCTGCGCAGTCGTGATCACCAATGACAGCGGCCCGATGCACGTCGCCGCCGCCGTCGGCACACCCGTTGTCGCCATTTTCGGGCCGACGGACCCGGTACTCACAGGCCCATACGGCGGGCAACACGCCGTCTTGCGCGCCGGCATTCCGTGTTCCCCGTGCTTCAAGGATCACTGCGCCAACAAAGTTCATATGGAGTGCATGAAGCTGGTGACGGTCCAACAGGTGCTGGAGGCGGCCAGGCGATTTTTCTGACCACGGAGGCACGGAACTCGCAGGGTCTCCGTGTCCTCTGCGTCTCCGTGGTCCCGTCGGTCGTTTGATGTTCGGCTTGCGTACGCGGCGGGCTTTCGCTACCGTTCGCGTCGTTTCCATGACCGAACTCGAACAACAACTTCAGTCCGCCCGCGCCGAAGCGGAGACCGCGCTGGCGGCGTGTAAGGACTTTCAGTCGCTTGAGCAAGTCAAGGCGCGATACCTGGGCTCCAAGGGTACTATCACAGCCCTGCTCAAGAAACTCGGTACAGTGCCTAGAGAAGATAAGCCGCGTGTCGGCAAGCTCGCCAACGAGGTCAAGGAAGCCCTTATGACCGCGTACCTCGGAAAAGTCGCCGAACTCGAGCTAGCAATCGCCCCGTTACGCCCGGCCATCGACATCACCTTGCCCGGCCGACGCCACGAACTCGGCCACTTGCATCCGCTCACGCAGATTTTCGAGCGCACGGTCACGATTTTTCGGCGCATGGGGTTTGCCGTCGAGGACGGCCCAGAGATCGAGGACGAATGGCATTGTTTCGACGCGCTGAACACGCCCGCCGATCATCCCGCGCGCGACATGCAGGACACGTTTTATATCGACGAGAAGGCCATGCTGCCGGATCCGAAACTCGGCCGGTATTTGTTGCGCACGCACACATCGCCCGTGCAGATTCGGACGATGATGAAGCGCAAGCCGCCGATCCGCATCGTCGCGCCGGGGCGCGTCTTTCGCCGCGATGAACTCGACGCCACCCACAGCCCGACGTTCCACCAGATCGAGGG